>CAZHWV010000020.1:17920-41856 GCA_964536185.1 uncultured Anaerolinea sp.
TGTGCCCAGGTTGAAAACGGGACAGCGCGCGCACATGTAACCTGCCAGCCCGGTGCTGATCAGCAGCCCGGTTTGCAGGCTTTTTGTCAGCGTCCAATACAAGCGGAGTTTCGACTTCAGGTTTTCGATTTTAGATTTCGGGTTGGAAGTCAAGGGCGCATCTCCGAGTCAGGCGATTACAGGGTGTTGTTCCACTTTTCGAGCATTTTTCGTGTGGAGGGGAGCACCAGGTAAATCAACAGTCCGGTGCTCAGCAGCGGAGCGGGCAGGAACATCGAGAAGCGTTGGACTTCATAAATCGCATTGTGCAAACCGAGCGGATAGACCGCCATCATCGACATGGCCGCCCCGAAAATTGCCACCGGGATAGCCCAGTTTTTCTTTTTTAGCACGGCAAAGATGAAGATGGCCCAGGCCGCTGCGCCCCACCAACTGACCTGCTGCGACATGACATACATGCCATTCCAGAAGGGGTCATCGTGCGAGGTGGTGTACTTGGAAATCGGCGCAACGCCGTCCATGAAGGTCAGCACATAGGCCAGCCCGGCAACGAAGGTGAGCACGATGATTTTCCAATCCACGCCGCCGATGAAGAGCATTGCGAACCACAGGACGCCGCCGATTGCAAAAATTGCCATGGTTGGCCCAGGCAGGTGACTGTCCATCGCGGGAATGGCGGGGAAGAAACCCACCAGGAGTTGGATGGTCGCGGCGACAACGCCCCAGAACCAGGCCCATTTCTCGTTATGGGCGAAGCCATACAGGACAGCGGCCCAGATGGCCCCCGCCGCGATGCCAATCCAGCCGAGCACGGCGTAGGTGATGGTGACCGAGGCGGCCTCATCGGTGCGCCCCGCAGCGGTCTTGACATCGATGACCAGGTTGTATTGACCAGCCATCAGGTAAAAGGTCAGCAAGCCTGCCAGGACGCCGAGGATTGCCAGCGCAACCCCAAGTTTGTTATTGTTTTTCATGAGCATTCTCCTATTTTTTGTTCCACGCCAGACGTGGGTTGATTGTGTAAAAAAGAACAAGTCAGCCTGTTTAAAGTTTACAGGCTGACTTGTTTTCTTCATACGACTTTTGTCGTATTCCGCTCATAATCGGCGGGGATTTGGTCTGGCTTTATATCTGCCAATTTGTCATGTTCGCTCCGTTGTAGCGTAAGGCGATCCAACCGCCAGCAACCTTGCCCCAGATGCCACCCTTGCCAAGCGTAACGCTGGTGATCCAAACTTCTCCCGCCGGCTGGCTGCCCACGACCATGCCCAGCGGCGCATCGCGCAGGTTCATATCGGCCAGGACTTTCACCTTCTTTGGCAGTTGAGCGTCTACCGGCGATAGTGTTTTCATGTCGATCCACCACGGCCCGCCAATGATCGGGACATAGATGGGTTTTGTGCGCGCTCCATAACCGTTGGTCTTGTGGTAATCATAAACCATCGAGACAACCTCAGAGTTATCGTACGGATTGAGGCTGCTTACGCTGCCAAGCGCCACGCCGTCGACGCGACCATAACCATCGATGATCTCGGATATTTTGACGACATTTCGCCCAGGCCAGAGTAAGCCGATCCACTTAATATTCTTGCCATCCAGTCCCTTGCTTGGCCCCCAATCGCTGGCAATGCACTTGGCAACTGCATCCTTGGCATTGGCTGGATTGAGTTTCTCCAGCGCCGGTTTGAGCGTGGACCACAGGAGTTTGCTCATATTATCGGCTTTACCGCGCACACGCGATACCGGTAATACTAATGGGCCGCCACCCGGGCGAGGCCAGTAATTACTTTGCGCAAACGTGTACAAGTTGGATGGAATGATCTCTGGCTCTGGATCGACTGGCGTGCCCGGGATGTATACGGTGAGTTTGTCGACCGGAGTCAGGTTTGAGAGCGGGATCCAGAGTTTCTCAGTGTGATCTCGCGCAATGATAAATGTCCTCACGTTGCCCACCGGAGCGCCTTCCACGCTACCATCCTCTCGAATTACAGAGAAATAGTGAATTCGCGCCGGATCGTAGAAACCGGCAGTAGATATGTCTGGGGGCGGGTCGTCGTTGTAGTAGGTCTTGACGTAAGCTTTGTCACCTTCGATTTCGGTAACTTCGACAACGTTGCCCCCAAAGGTAAGCTGTTGAATTGTCGGCCATTCACCCAGGTTGAACCACCCGGAACCATTTTTGCGATTGAAGCGCTGCGCGGCGAGCGTGTTGATATTGTCGTGGAAGGTCACCCAGGCAGGCGAAAGAATGACGCTGGACTTACCGCCATTGAGCCGTACTGTCTCCGGGGTACTTTCGGGGTTGGTCTGCGGTCCTTTGCGCGGGGTGTAGTTCATGTCTGCGCGTTCTGTGTCATGGAGCAGGCGATAATACTTAGGAGTTGGGGGGACGACAATGATATCCGCGGTAGGAAATGACTTGAAATACTCGGCCAATTCCTGCTTGGTGCCATAGAAAAGGTTGATGTCGATCTTGCCTTTTCCGGTTCCGGGCATCGGAGCGAAGTCACCGCCGAACTGCCAGAGCTTGATCGGCCCAGGCGCAGCCTGGGCATTGAACGCACTTGCGAGCTTCGGATGATCTAGCGCGATCTTTAGCTGTTCCCAGGTGGTCGTGCCTTTGAAATAGGTAGGCTTGTCAGGGTACTGCGCCCACCAGTAATCAACAGCAGGCCACTTGGACAATTTGGGCAGAAAGAACTCTGCCGTATAGACGATCGTTTTCCAGCCCTGCTCTTTGCACATCGCCATGAAGATTGCCACCTCAGCGGCGTACTTTTGCGGCGTGACCTGGCTGTAGACAACTTCAATGTCCACAGCGACGGAGAGCGCGTCAGACGGCATGTATTCCAGCAGCCAGGCAAAGTTTTTCTGACCATTGACCCACGGGTTGTAGACGAAGTATGGAAAGCGCACAAACCCGGCCGCCGCCTTCCAGTTTTCGTCGAAGGCAATGTCCTTGTGGTGTCCGCCGTTCATGTCATTCAAGCGGAGCGAGATACCAGCGATGCCGGCGGTTTTCAGCGCGGGGTAATCCATCGTTGGGTTGCCTTCCCAAATATCGAGCACCAAGCATGTATTTTCTTTCATCGGTTTATCTCCCAAGTCGGTCCACTTCTGTAGCGAAGGGCTGATACCATATCGAGCGATAGTCCATATTCTACTTATTTTTCAGCCACTTGTTTTGGACTGGTTTGGTTGTGTTTGGGTACTTGTACCATCTGCCTGCTCGACTTGAACCCTGTATCCATGGTGCAAAGGCCTGTAATGCTTGCCCCGTTTCGCCTTGGAAAAATCGTATTCGGGGCGCATGATTTCATCCATACAGTTATATTCCTTAAGAATATTATACGGCAGGAATCCATTTTGTGTATGGGCGTTCGCTGAGCCAGGGGCGCGCCAGTTTCAATCCAGCCGTAAAGTTCAGTCCAGGTTGCGATAGTGAGGGATGTGTCTGAGAAGGGTGTGCTGAATTGTCGTTTAGAGCACTATGCAAACCGATCAAAAAAATGGGGATATAATGACATTCTGTATTCGTTTGAAAGGCTAAGTCATTATGCCCGAATTACTCGAGCTGTGCGCGTGTGAATTAATGGAAACTGTGGGGGCGGGGGATGGAATTGCTGCGCCCTGTTTTTGCTCCCCAGGGGAAGCAGCCAGCAGCAGAGGAATAGATTAAGCCAGGTCAGGAACTGCTCCCACCGATAAAACCATGAAAAATATTTTCAAACTTCTACCCTTCATCCGGCCATATTGGAAACGCTCTGCCGCCGCGCTGGTCCTGCTGACCTCACTGGTGGTCCTGGATTTATCCATCCCGCGTTTGATCCAGCGCATCATCGATCAGGGGATCACCGCCGGGAACCGGCAGGTCGTGATCCAGACTGCGCTGCTGATGATCGCCATCTCGCTGGTCAGCACGCTGATTGCCATCGGGAATAATATTTTGTCGGTACAGGTTGGGGAGAGTATCGCCCGCGACCTGCGCGACGCGCTTTTTTCCCGCATCCAGGCATTTTCTTATGCTAATCTCGACCAGCAAAAAACCGGCCAACTGATGGTTCGCCTGACCAGCGATACGACCGCTGTCCAGCGCGTGGCGCAGATCTCCCTGCGGATTGGGACACGCGCGCCCCTGTTGATGATAGGCAGCTTCATTTTAATGCTCAGCACCGGGCGGGATCTGGCCCTGAGCATGTTCCCGCTTTTGCTGGTCACTGCGCTCATTATCGTTTATTTTGTGCTCAAAATGGAACCTCTGTTTCAGTCGGTGCAGCAAAAACTCGACCGGCTCAACACGGTCCTGCAGGAAAATACTGCTGGCGCGCGCCTGGTGAAAGCCTTTGTGCGCGCCGGCTTTGAAGGCAAACGCTTTGAGGGGGCCAATGAAGCCTACACGGATCACTCCGTGCGGGTGATGCAGATCATGGCGAGCATGTCACCGGTGCTGACGATGTGCGTCAACATCGGCATGGTGATTGTCATCTGGTCTGGCGGGCTGCAAACCATCCGCGGGAACCTGAGCGTTGGCCAGCTTGTGGCCTTTACGAATTATCTGCTCACCACCATGGGCCCGCTGACCATGATGACGATGCTTTCCAATACCTGGGCGAGCGGCATCGCTTCGGCCAAACGGGTTAATGAGGTCCTTGAAACGCTGCCCGAAGTGCTGGATGCGCCCGAGGCGCTCAGCTTGCCGGAAAAAATAAGCGGGCGCCTCGTGTTTGAACATGTTTCCTTCCACTATAACGGCAACAGCGCCGAATCAGTCCTGGAGGATATCAACCTGGTCGTCGAACCGGGGAAAACCGTCGCCATCCTGGGTTCGACCGGCGCCGGTAAATCCACGCTGGTTAACCTGGTGCCGCGTTTTTACGATGTCTCTTCCGGGCGGATCCTGCTCGATGGGCTCGACATCCGCCAGATCAAGCAGGATGCGCTGCTGGCCCAGATTGGGATCGTGCCCCAGGAAACAGTTTTGTTCTCCGGTACGGTGGCGGATAACATCCGTTATGGGGTCCCAAATGCCAGCCACCAAAATGTTATCGCCGCGGCAAAAGCGGCCCAGGCGCATGATTTCATCCTGGAGCTGTCGAAGGGTTATCAGACCCATATCGAAGAGCGCGGCACCAACCTTTCGGGCGGGCAGAAACAGCGCATCGCCATTGCGCGCGCCTTGCTGACCAGGCCAAAAATTCTCATTCTTGATGACAGCACCAGTTCAGTCGACGTGGAAACCGAGACAAAAATCCAGGAGGCCCTGGCCGCGCAAATGGACCAGCATACCAGCCTGGTGGTCGCGCAGCGGATCAGCACCGTCTTGAAGGCGGATAAGATCGTCGTCATCGATAATGGCCGGATTGCCGCCGAGGGCACGCACCAGGAATTGATCCAGTCCAGCCGGATCTATCAGGAAATCTACGAGTCGCAGTTGGGAAATGGCTTCCGGCTGGATGAGCCGCTGAGCAGCGACCTCCCAGGAGCGCAGCCTTGAACGCCCCCGGAGGAGTCCGCTCCAGCATGCAGAGAAGACCGGCTGACCCGGGCAAGATCGAAAAAGCGCGCGATCCGCGCAATGCGCTGACCCGCTTGCTGCCTTATCTTAACCCTTTCAAAGTGGTCCTGGCCCTGGTCCTGGTTTTTGTGCTGGTTTACACCCTGCTCGGCCTGATCGGTCCATACCTGATGGGGCTGGCCATTGACTGGTATATCGCCGTCCAGGACGCGCCCGGGCTGGCGAAAATTGCCATCTGGATGCTGGTCATTTACCTGTTGAACAACCTGTTTCAGGCTATCTCGGCCTGGCTGATGTCGGATGTATCCCAACGCGCCTTGAAACAATTGCGCAAGGATCTTTTCAGCCATCTGCAGACCCTGCCGATCGGTTTTTTTGACAAAAATTCGGCGGGTGACCTGATGAGCCGGCTGACGAACGATATTGATGCCATCAACCAGGCCGTCTCGCAAAACGTGATCGCTCTGCTGGCCAGCGTGCTTTCTCTGGCCGGCATCCTGATCGCCATGTTCATCCTGGATAAATGGCTGGCCCTGGCTTCGCTGCTGGTTGTCCCGATCATGTTCTGGTTTACCCAGTTTGTCGCAAAATACACGCGGCGCGGCTTCCGCGACCTGCAAAAACACCTGGGGCAGTTGAACGGCGTCATGGAAGAAGCCATCAGCGGCCAGAAGGTGGTCAAGGCCTTCCGGCGCAATGAATCGGCCGTCGAAACCTTCCGCAGCAGCAACGCAGAAGTATTTCGCGCGGGGGTCGCGGCCAACAGCTATGCCTTGCTGCTGATGCCGCTGACCAACGTGCTGGGTAATTTCTTTGTGATCGTCCTGGCCGGGTTGGGCGGCTGGCTTGCGCTGGAAGGTCTGGTCAGTGTGGGCATCATTGCCACCTTCATCAGCTACGGGCAGAACTTCATCCAGCCATTGCGCCAGCTGGCCAATATGTACAACTCGATCCAGGCCGCGCTGGCCGGGGCGGAACGTGTTTTTGAGATCCTCGATACGCCCTCGGAAGTGGACGATGCGCCCGAGGCGCTGACCCGGGCGGCGATCCTGGGCCATGTCCAGCTTGAGCATGTCAATTTTGGCTACCGGCCGGGAACCTTGATGATCAAGGATATGTCGCTGGAGGCCAAAGCCGGGGAGACCTTTGCCCTGGTTGGCCCGACCGGCGCCGGCAAGACCACCCTGATCAACCTGCTGACCCGCTTTTACGAGATCAACGACGGCAGCATCAAAATCGATGGCACTGACATCCGCGACCTGCGCAAAGCCGACCTGCGCCGCCAGCTTGGCCTGGTCCTGCAGGATACTTTTCTGTTCTCGGGCAGCGTTCTGGATAACATCCGCTATGGGCGCCTGGAGGCCAGCGACGAAGAATGCATCCAGGCTGCCAAAATGGCTGAGGCCGACCATTTCATCCGCCAGCTGGAGCAGGGTTACCAGACGAATCTCGCGGAACGCGCCAGCAACCTGAGCCAGGGGCAGCGCCAGCTGCTCTCGATTGCGCGCGCTATCCTGGCCGATCCGGCTGTTTTAATTCTGGATGAAGCCACCAGCAGCGTCGATACGCGCACCGAAGCGCGCATCCAAAAAGCCCTGCTGCGCCTGATGCAAGGCCGCACCAGTTTCGTCATTGCTCACCGCCTGAGCACCATCCGCGATGCCGACCAGGTGTTGGTGATCAATGCTGGCGAAATTGTCGAGAAGGGCAGTCACCAGGAATTACTGGATCTGAAAGGTTTTTACCACCATCTCTACGTCAGCCAGTTTAAGGGCCAGGCAATTTAGCCGGGAAACAACCCGGATGGCCAAATAACGGTAAGCGGTTCCCGAAAGGATGTCAGCATGGCCGAGAATAGCCTCACTAAAATTCTGAAAAGCAAGTTCTGGCGCGCTGCCTGGGCTTTTTTCGGGCGGACCTATATCATGCTCGGGCTGGCTCTGCTGGGCTGGGGCGTGGACAACCTGGCTGGTTTTTTCGCCAACCCCGTCCGCGCAGGCCTGGCGCTGATCGTTTTGGCCAACGCCGCATTCCTGGGCTGGCTGATCTACCACCTCCCCGACCAACCCGGCCAGGAACATGACCTGGAACACTGGCATTACAGCCTGGCCGAAGGGATCTATATCCTGTGTGCATTTGGCGACCGGCGCGAGGTGCTCGTCTGGGCTGAAAACCCGCCCCTGCGCTGGATTGGGTTGGGGCTTTACCTGCTCGCAGCAGTCTATGCCGCCTGGACCGACCTGACCTGGCTCAATCACTTGCGCCAGGAGGCTGGCCGCGCCGCTGACAACCCGGTTTTTCTGACCGATGGGCCTTATCGTTGGACGCGTTATCCAACCCTGCTGGCGCTGATCGTTTACAGCCTGGGGTTTGTGCTCGCCTTCCGCTCCTGGACCGGGTTCATTTTTCTATTTCCCCTGATCGGAACGACCTTGCGCCGGATCCATCTGCGTGACCAGGACTATGCAGCGCGTTATCCTCAAGCCTGGGTTGAGCGCAGCCAGACCTCGAAGCGCATCCTGCCGTTTTTGTTTTAGCCTGTGTTTTCCGGTATACACGCCGGGATAATCTGCTGGCGTGTATTTTTATCCCTAACTTGACATTATAATATAACAGTGGTATTATTCGTGTGTCACGAAGAAAGGATAAACGATGACCGAATACTCCATTCAAGACCTCTCTGACCAGACCAGCCTGCCACGCCGGACGATTCATTTCTACGTCCAGCAGCGCATCCTGCCAGCGCCCACCGGCGCGGGGGTTGGGACGCGCTATTTTGAAAGCCACCTGCTCTGCCTGAAACTCATCCCGCTTCTGCGCCACAAGGGGCTGAAACTGGATGATATCCGCGCCCGCCTGCATGGGTTGGACGAAAGCGCCTTGCGCGCGCTCTTCGAACAGGTCAACGAACCCCTGCCGCCCACGCTCCTACCCACCAGCCAGCCTTTTGCGCATTACCAGCTTCCCGCCGGGATGACGCTCAGTGTCCCAGCCACGCTGACGCCCGCCGAGCGCAAAAAGCTGAGCGAACTGCTCAAAGCCGTCAATGAGATTTTCGTAGACTGAAAGGGAAACCCATGACCATCGACTTGCCTGTCTTTGCCCAACTGCGCCCGTTAAATGCCCTTGCCAGCCCTTTGCCCCTCGAACACACCGCTATCCAGGCCCGCGTCACCGGTCTGGCCGCCTCCGTCACGGTCAGCCAGCGTTTTCGCAACCCGCTGACCGAAAAAACCGATCTGGAATACCTGTTCCCCTTGCCGAGCGAGGCCGCCGTGATCGCTTTTGAACTGCGCGCCGGGGAGCGCGTCATCCGCGCCAGCGTGCAGGAAATCGAGCAGGCGCGCCAGCAGTATGAGCGCGCCCGCCAGCAAGGACAGCGCGCCAGCCTGCTCGAAAGCCGCCGCCCGAACCTGTTTGCCCTGCAACTGGCGAACCTCCAGCCAGGGGAATTCATCGAAGCCGTCACCACATACCAGCAGCGGCTTACCTTCACCGCCGGGCAGGTGGATTTTGTCTTTCCGATGGGGCTGACCCCCAAATATCATCGCCCCGTTCAGGCAGACGAAGCCGCCGGGGTAGATGCGCCGCTCACGCTCGACCTGGCGCAGGTGGGCGCGGTCGAAATCAGCCTCGAAGTCGAAGCTGGCTTGCAGAGCGGCGACCCGCTCAGCCCCTCGCACCCTTTGCTGATCACCCGGCAATCTGCCACCTGTTTCAGCGTCCGGCTGGATGGCCCGCACCTGCCCAACAAGGATTTTGTCCTGCGCTGGCAGGTTCCGGGCGACGCCATCCAGTTCCCGGCCTGGCAGACACCCGGCGAAGCGGGCTACTTTCTGGCCACGTTTCTCCCGCCTGAGCCAGACCCCGCCGCTGCGCCCATCCCGCGTGAGTATGTTTTCGTTCTTGACCGTTCCGGTTCGATGAGCGGCGACCCCATTCGCCAGGCGGTCAATGCCCTGCGCGCCTGTCTGCGCAGCCTGAACCCGCAGGATACCTTTGCCATCCTGCTATTTGACGACCGCCTGGAATGGTTGAACGCCGCCGAAATGGTCACCCAGGCGGCGGTGGAGCGTGCAGACCAGCGCCTGGGCAGAGTGGATGGGCGGGGCGGGACGGAAATCCTGCCAGCCCTGGCAGCCGCTCTTTCCCTTCCGCAGGACCCGCAGCGCGCCCGAATGGTCATTTTTCTGACCGATGGCGCGGTTTCGGCGGAGGCGCAGGCGCTCAAACAGGTGCGCGAACAAATGGACACGGCGCGCCTGTTCAGCTTTGGGGTCGGGCCGTCGGTCAACCGCGCCTTTCTCCAACAGTTGGCGCGCCTCGGGCGCGGCCAGGCCGAGTTTATCGGGTTGGACGAGGATATCGAGGACGTTATCCTGCGTTTTCAGGATCGGATTGCCTTCCCGTTGCTGACCAATCTCAGTTTGCAGGCCGAAAATGGTTCGCTTTGGGATGTTTACCCGGCGCAGTTGCCCGATTTATACGCCGGTTGCCCGCTGGAGGTGGTTGGCCGTTACCGGGGCGAGGGCAGACTCCCCGTGACTCTGGTTGCGCGCGGCGAGCGGCTGGGCGCGCCGCTGGAAATGCGCGCCAGGCTGACGGAACTTTCGCCTGACCCGGCGCTGCTGCCGCGACTTTGGGCGCGCGCCCGCGTCGACGACCTGGGTGAGCAAAGCGAACTGGGTCTCAAGCCCGAACACGCCACCCGCGCCGAAATCATCGCGTTAGCTCTCGAACACAGTCTGCTGACCAGGTACACCGCCTTCCTGGCCGTGGATAACGAAACGACCGCCACAGCGGGCAAAGCAACCTTTATTCAGGTGGCCCACCCGCTCCCCGAAGGACTGGAACCGGCCGGGTTTATCAATGCACCAGCGTCTGCCGCGTATAGCCCTGCCCCTGCCTTCAAAATGCTTGCCAGCCAGCCTGATTTGGTTCTTCCCAGCTTCCTGCGCAGCCGTCGTGATGGTAAAGCAAAATTAATGCAGGTATCAGAAGTCACTCCTGAAGCGCAGCCTGAGCCAGTTCTTGAGTCTTCCACCTCCACAGCGGATGCGGCCCTGATTTTACGCGAACTGGCCCGGACGCAAAAACTGGATGGCTCGTGGAATGACAACGCGGAAGACACTGCCGCTGCTCTGCTGGCTTTCGTCCGCAACGGACAGACCACGCTCACCGGGCATTTCCGCAAGCAGGTTGGGCGCGCCTTTACCTGGCTGGCGCAAGCCACCGCCAGCGGTTTCACCGCCAGCATCTTAGCCCTGGCCCTGCGTGAACTGGCCGAGGCGACCCAGGCCCCAGCCCACCTGGCCGCCGCCGAAAATGCCGCGCAGACCCTGCTTGCCCCGGGCAGCGACCTGGAAGCCGCCGTCCTGGCAGCCCTGCGGGGTGAACCTGGCGCGCTCACATCCCAAAAACGCGCCAATATACTGGATGATTTGCGCCTGGCGGCTGTCACCGGCGCCAAAGGCATCCTCATTTCCCCGAAACTGCTCGAGAATGAATTGGGGCGGGCGCTGGCGGCGGGGTTGGTTTAAGTTAGACCGAGAATGAGATTTGGATTGTGGAAGGGCAGTAAGCGATATAATCAAGGCTGAGAAGCATCCAACCAGGATTGATTTCTGCGCACACGCGCGAAAAATTGTGTTACCGGGAGGCATTGTTTAACGAATGGAACATGCAATCATGTGTCCTCAGTGTAATGCGCCGCTCACGCCGCACCAATTCGCGCGATCGATTGTGTGCGCCTATTGCGGGGCAACGGTCCGCCTGGATGAATCTTCGGTTTCGGCGGCGAAATTTCATCAGGCCTTCAAGGTTTGGAACTCACCAGAGTCTTATCAGATTTCATCCTGGGTTTCAATTAACAACAGCCACTGGGCATTGGAAAAATGTATTGCGCACGGCGAACGCTCGGATGTTTATTTCGCGCGGCGCGCGCGTTGGCCAACCGAACTCGCCATCCTAAAACTCTTGCGTGAGCGCGAGGCTATCGCTCAGTTTGATAATGAATGGGAGGCCCTGCAAAGGCTGCAGCACAGTCAGGCTCCCGGCGCAGACAACTTCACCATGCTTCTCCCGCAGCCAATCATCCATGGCGACATTACTTACGGAGCGAACAAGGGAAGCCGGATCAGTATATTCCGCAGGGCGAGCGGATTCCTGCATACTTTTGACCAGGTCATCCAGGCTTACCCAAATGGAATTGCGCCTCAGGCTTCGATCTGGGTCTGGAGGCGAATTCTGGAAATTCTCGCCTTCATCCATGCTTCTGGAATGGCCCACGGCGCTGTCCTGCCGGCGCACCTGCTCGTCCAGGAGAATGAACATGGTGTTCGCCTCGTCGGATATGGCTGCGCTGGCCCATTAGGCGAAAAATTAGCCACCATTTCACCCGGTTACGAATCTTTCTATCCCCAGGCCATGCCGTCCAAGCCAAAACTGACCACGCAATTGGATCTGGCGATGAGCGCGCGCTGCATCGTTGCCATGCTCGGCGGGGATCCCGTGACAGCAGTTTTGCCGGCGACCATTCCAGCAAAACTGGCTGGGATTATCCAGCGCATCGCCCTTTCCGCTGCTGATGATCAATTCCGCGCGGAGGCCTGGGCGCTTCGCGCGGAACTTGGGCTCATTTCCGATGAAGTCTTTGGCCCAGCCCGGTTTATTCCGATTGTGATGCCCTTCTGATCCCTGGTGACCTGCCAGCCCACGATATTAAAAAAAGGAGATTTCGAAATGGGAAATGGAAATTATAGCCAAGCTGCTCATGAAGCCCTCCTCCAAGGTCGCGCGGATATTCCTGCGCAGCAGGTATTCAAGCAAGATATATGCCATCCGCTCATGAATCCGAAAGGTGTTCGCCTGCGCGAGAGCCGCGATGGCGCCGACCATCCGCAGTCGCTGGGAATCGTTTTTGCGCTGGATGTGACCGGCTCGATGGGCGAAATCCCGAGGCTCATGGCTACTCAGCAGCTCCCAGTTTTTATGAAAACGCTGATGGATTGCCAGATCCAGGATCCGCAGCTCCTTTTTATGGCCATCGGGGATGCGGTCAGTGATAGCGCCCCGCTTCAGGTCGGCCAATTCGAATCGACAGCCGAGTTAATGGATCAATGGTTAACCTGGTCCTATCTGGAAGCCGGCGGTGGCGGGACGGGCCAGGAATCGTATGAACTGGGATTGTATTTCCTGGCGATGCATGCTGAGATGGACTGCATGGCAAAGCGGAAAAAACGCGGCTATCTTTTTATGACCGGTGACGAGGTTCCCTATCCCACCCTTTCAAAACATGTGGTCGAGGCAATCATCGGGGACAAGTTAGATGAAGATCTTAGCTGCGAAGAGATTGTTGCCGAAGTGCAAAAATCATTTGTCCCGTTTTTTATCATCCCTGACCAGGCGCGGGCGAAGCGTTGTGAGCGACGCTGGCGAGATCTATTCGGTGATAATGTTCTCTGCCTCGAATCATCTGTTGATGTTTGCTTTGTCACCGCCGGGGTCATCCTGCTCAGCGAAGGGCGAGCTGCCAATATTAAGGAGCTCACGGCGCTTTTGAACACTGCCGGCCTGCCTTCTTCCCGCCGTAACGCGGTGATCCGATCCCTGACGCCGTATGCCGAGGTTATTTTAAATTCCAAACTTTAATTGGGCTGGTTCGCCCAGTTGTTTTGACGATTCTCAAGCCCTGTAACCTTTGGCCAATTCCGGGAATCGCGAACCGAATAACGACCGCGTCATTAGGCTGACTGGAGTATCCTTTCTTTGCGCGCAACCATCGTTGTAGATCTCGGCTTTGGGGATGCCGGAAAAGGCATGCTGACCGATTACCTGGCCCGTCATTTTCAGGCCGGTGTTGTCGTGCGCTATAACGGGGGCGCTCAAGCGGGGCATAACGTGACGACAGCTGACGGGCGCCAGCATACTTTTTCTCAATTCGGGTCGGGAACGTTCATTCCAGGAGTCAAGACGTACCTTTCCCGGTATGTTGTCATCCATCCTGGGGCTCTCCTGGTCGAGGGGGCAGTTCTCGAAGGGAAAGGCGTTCGAGACGCTTTTTCCCGGCTGCGGGTGAGTGATCAGGCGCTGGTGATCACGCCTTTCCACCAGGCGGCCAACCGTATCCGGGAAATCGCGCGCGGTGCGGACCGGCATGGGAGTTGCGGAGTGGGTGTGGGTGAGGCGGTTGAGGATGCATTTGCGCATCCAGACGACCGCGTCCTGGCCGGAGACCTGCTCAACCCCACCATGCTGCGGCGAAAGTTGCAATCAATTCGTGAACAGAAACGCAAACAGTTGGTCGAGCTTTGCCAGGGTAAATCCCTCGGGTTTTCGTTTGCCAGGGAATGGGCGATTTTCGAGAACGGGGAGGTGATCGACGCATGGATTGCCTCAATTTCGCGGATGGGTCAGCTTGGCCTGGTCGCGCCCGATTCGGTCTTAGAAAAATGGTTGGGTCAGACCGAGGCCGTGATATTTGAGGGCGCCCAGGGAGTCTTGCTGGATGCCGCTGCGGGTTTTCACCCTTATACAACCTGGTCGGATTGCACTGCGCAAAATGCCCTGGCGATGCTCAAAGAGCTGGCGCCAGATTCGAGCGTGTTCCAGATTGGCGCGCTGCGTTCCTACGCAGTCCGTCATGGCCCTGGCCCGCTGCCAACCGAGACGGATGAATTGACCGCGATGGTGTCTGAGCAGAATAAACAAAATGAATGGCAGGGCGCAGTGCGTTATGGCTGGTTTGATGCGGTCCTGGCCCGCTATGCGCTCGGGATCGTTGGTCAGATCGATGCGTTGGCGGTGACGCACATGGATATCTTGCCGCACCTGAAAACATGGAAATATTGCCCAGGCTACACCGGGGACGAAGGTTTCGAGAAGATGCTGACCATTTTAAATGAAAGCGGCGGGAACCTGAGAAGCTTTCACCAGCAGCGTTTTCTTCAACCTGGGCAGCGCGAACAAATCACCAGGGCGCTTTTTGCGGTTTCGCCGAGATGGGAAAAATGTGCATCAGATGAGGCGACAGTGATTCCGAAAATCGAATCGCTGCTCGCAAAACCCATTGGACTCATTTCTCGCGGTCCGAGAGCAGAGGATGTTCAAATACTGAATCCAATCACGCGCGCAGCCAATGTGTTTGGATAGCTGGTCGGGTTTGGACAATATCATCCTGCTTTTCGAAGTAGACCCCGGATTTTGTGGGGCCGCGTAAACGAATCACAATCGTTTCACGCCAGCGCAAGCCAGCATAGGGATCGGAGAACTATTTTTCGCATAAAAATTAGGTTGTATAATGATGTTATGAAATCGAAAGTGTACATTGAAACCAGCGTTATAAGCTATTTTGCTGCTCGCCCAAGCCGAGATCTTATCATTGCTGCCAACTAACAGGCGACACAGGAATGGTGGATCACCCGAAAAAAAGATTTCGAACTTTATGTTTCCCAACTTGTAATTCAGGAAGCGGGTGCAGGTGATGTGGAAGCAGCGACCAGCCGTCTTGAGGCGTTGGAAAATATTCCATTACTTGACATTGTTGATGATTCGATTCGATTGGCTGAAAAACTTGTGGAACAAAAAGCAATCCCTGAACAGGCGTTAGAAGATGCTCTTCATATTGCTCTTGCGGCAGTTCATGGAATGGAGTATTTGCTTACGTGGAACTTTAAGCATATTGCCAATGCAACAATGCGGGCAAATGTGGAATTGGTTTGCCGCTTAAACGGTTTTGAGCCGCCCATTATTTGTACACCTTTGGAATTAATGGAGGTATAAGATGTGGAACGATCCAATTGTTGATGAAGTGAGAGCGGTTCGTACAGCTCACGCCCAAAAATTTAATTATGACTTGAAAGCCATTGCTGCTGATTTGAAGAAGCAACAAAAGAAAAGCAAACGACATGTGGTCTCGCTTCCCTCTAAAAAGCCAGTTGTTTTGCCAAGAGAAAAGGTTGATAAAGAGAATTAAGGCAATATCCCAGAAGGAGGGCTGGGATATTGCTTTGCGCGCCCAGCATGAGAGCAAAGAACAATCCCCAGGCCGCCCCACAATCATTATTACACGCTATTACCAGCTTTGGAACGATCACGTCCGCTGTCTGGTGCTATAATCTCAACAGCGATTTTTATTTCCTGAAGCCGGAAGTCTTGTGATGCAAATAGCGCTGAAAGCCCTCCGGGAAAACCTTCCCGACTTGCTTGGGTTTATCGAAAAAGCCTGCCAGCAGGAGCAACTCTCGCGGCAAGCTTCCCTGGATATCAAGCTCGCGGTCGAAGAAGCCTGCGTCAACCTGATCAAGCATGGTTACGCCGGTTTAGCGCCGGGAATGATCGAGATTTCCTTTCAGCGCATGGATCAGCAAGTTCAGATCACCATTATGGATTTTGGGCACAAGTTTGACCCGACGACTTTTCAACCTCCCGAGCGCACCTCTGAATGGGATCAACGTCCTGTTGGCGGCCTGGGAGTGTTTTTAATTCGCCAGGTGATGGATGAAGTCCGTTATGCCAGCCATCCCGGGGCGGGCAATCGACTGGAACTGGTCAAGAAAATTTCGTAATTGTTCAATTCGAAGGCTGAGTGAAGGAGGAGGCTGTTCATGGAAATCACAGTTGCGCAAGAATCTGGGGTCACATTGATCCGAATGAGCGGTAGCCTGGACTCTCTCACCTGCGATGAGGCCCAGGCGGTTTTTGATGAGCGCATCAAAAACAATCAGATAAAACTGGTGGTTGACCTGAGCCAGGTGGATTATTTGAGCAGCGCCGGCATGCGCGTTTTGCTGCCTGCCCTGAAGAGCGCGCGCCAGCGCGGTGGGGATTTATACCTGGTTGGTTTACAGGAAAATATCCGCAAGGTATTGTCTTTGGCCGGTTTTGCCAGCATCTTCAAAACTTTTGCCACCTTCGAAGATGCCGTGGGCAGTTTTGCCAGCCGTTAAGTGGCCATTGGTTTTACTTGCATGTAGTTTATTCGACAGGTCAAGGCCGATGACTATCCATTCAGCGCCGGATAAAGCGAAGTTAGTACTGCCTGACGAAAGAGCGCCGCTGTTCTTGCTGGCCTTGATTTTCGTCTGTCTCAAAACCGGGCTGGAAATGAGCGGCAACCTGGCCGAAGTATTTTATTTCCGGCGCGTGGGGGTGGAAAACCTGCCATTATTGTATGCCATCGAACCCTTGGCGATGGTATTTTTGCTGGTGGTATTTGGCCGGGTCATCGAGCGGGCAAACCGTCAAAAGCTGCTCATCGGCCTGAACCTGGTTTTCGCTGCCCTGATTATCTTAACCTATTTTCTCATCCGGGCAAACTGGACCCAGGTTTATTTTGTCTTTTATATCTGCCAGCGCATCTTTTTCGCGCTCCTGCCGCTGGTCTTCTGGTTGGTGTGCAGCGATATGTTCGATATTCGTCAGGCGAAACGGCTTTTTGTGCTGATCGTCGCTGGCGGCTTGGTGGGGACCTTGCTTGGCAACTTGCTCACCGGCCTGCTTTCCGGTAAGTTTAGTCCTGAAGGCAGCCTGGCCCTGACGAGTATCTTTTTCTTAGGCGGCCTGGCCGGGGGTTTCTGGCTTCCGAGATTGTCCCTGCCCAGGAGTATTGTCCGGCCCAAACTGGATAACCAGACCAGCCTGCCCCCAGTCCTGCCGTTCGATCTTTTCAAGCAGCCCTTTCTGCGCATATTTTCGCTGCTCATCCTGATCACCGGGATGCTGGAACCGGTCTGGCGCTATGAAATCAACGCGATTGCCAACCAATCCTTTGCCAGCGAAAACAGCCTGATCGCTTTTTATGGCTATTTCAAGGGTGCGGCGGTGGTGGTGGTGATTATCGTCCAGCTTTTTGTGGTCGGCAAGCTGATCAACCGGATGGGGCTGCCTGGCTCGATCAGTGTCCATCCGCTTGGCCTGGTCGGGATTATGCTTTTGCTTGGCTTTTTCCCAACACTGGGGATGGCGGTGGTCAGTGTGGCCCTGATCGGGATTGTGCGCATCGGTTTCGATGAATCGGGGCGCAAGGCGATTGTGGGTATCTATCCGCTGGATGAACGCCTGCGGGTGAGCACGTTCGAACGCCAGATGACTTACCTGGGAATTTTCCTGGGGAGCATGCTGCTGATGTGGGCGGTGAAAAATCTGAGCATGGCCCAAATTAACTGGGCTGCGGCGGGACTTGCCGCCACCTGGGTTTTGGCCCTGCCCGCTTTTCGGGCGCAGTATGCGCTGGCCTGCCTGAAGCGCGGAAAATCACCGATTGACCAGGTTGAACTCTCCGCAGCGAATGAAAGCGCAGGGCCAGGTTTGAGCCCATTTTCAAGTTTCCTGCCCGGGGTTGAACTGGCAGTGGCGCTGCAGGGCGCCGGCTTGCGCTCGGCAGCATTGGACGGGCAGCTTTCGCAGCGCGTGATTCAGGCCGGGGCGCAGGCCATCCCAGTTTTGCAGGTGGCGCTGCGTTCGCCGGTTTGGGCAGTGCGCCAGTTTGGCTTGAAATGCCTCTTGAATGGAACCCAAACACCGAGCGCAGTCGAGGCGCTGATCGCCTCCCAGCTTGATTATTCTGACCAACTGCTCGGCTGGCGCGCAATCCCCAAAATTCACAAACTGATCAAGGAACAGCGCATCGCTGCCGCCCAGGCCTGTCTCTTGCTGTTGGAAGGCCGCCACCCGGCAGGCGAGATGCGCGTGGCGGCGCGCATGCTGCGCAGCCCGGTGGCGGATGTGCGCGCCAATGGTCTGGAAGCGCTGGATATTTCACTGCGCGGCAGCCAGAAAAAACGCCTGCTGGCACTTTTTGAGAGCGCCCTGGTCAGCGCTGAGCCGAAAACGGAAGAGGCCCCGGCCGGGAAGGCAGCCTGGGATGAGATCGCGCTTGCGCCCGATCCGGAAGTCGCCTTCTGGGGGCAGGTCTGGCGGCTGCGTTCGGCGGATGGCGCGTATATTCCACCTGTTTTACTCAAGGATCCCATCCCGGCTGGCGTGACTGCTCTGCTGGCGGCGGTTGCGTACCCCCAAACTGGAGCTGAAGCTATGGAACTGGCTGAAAAAATCGATGCCCTGCGGGCGAGCGAAACGTTCGCCGCCTTAAGTGAAAGCGAACTGCGCGTGCTGGCCCAGTGTACCCGGGAAGTGAATTACCCCGCGGATACGGTCATTTTTGAGGAGGGGCAGGTCGGTAATGCGCTCTACATCATCCTCGCCGGAGATGTCGAACTGGCTTCGCTGGAGCAGCGTAAGAGTCTCCAGGCGCTCAACCCCGGCAGCGTTTTCGGCGAGTATGCCCTTTTCACCACCGAGCCGTACACACTGACTGCCGTAACCATCTCCGCTACACGCCTGTTGATCCTGGAAAGGGAAACCTTCCTCGAACTGATCCAGTATTACCCCAACCTTTCGCTGAGCCTGCTTCAGAATCTCGCCAGACGTTTTGAAAAGGCAACCGCCCTCTTGCAGGAGATCTGGGTTTAACAGCTATGGAGGCCAAGTATGTCCGCTAATGCCAATCAAAAAAACCGCCTGGCCCTGGTGATCGGCTCGGGGAGTGTTAAATGCGTCGCCGGATTGGGAATGTATAAGGTGCTCCGTCGCGAAGGCATCGAGGTCAGCCTGGCTGTGGGCTGCAGCGGCGGCAGCCTGATTGCCACCGCCATCGCCCTGGATTACAGCGCGGAAGAGATCGAAGCCATGATGCTCTCGATCTGGAAGCGCGAGCTGGTCTCGACCATGTATCGCCGCTCCTTGTTGCGGATGATCATGCCTGGCTGGTTTGGTTTCAGCGAAAAGTTCGGGCTGCTGGATGACCGCCAGATCATGAAGCACCTGGACGAAGTGATGGGCACAGCCACATTCGCCGATACCTCGATCCCGCTCTATCTGGTGGCGACCGATTTTCGGAGTGGCGAGAAAGTAATTCTTCGCCAGGGGCTGCTCAGGGATGCCATTCGCGCCAGTATTGCTGCGCCGGTGATTTTTCGGCCCTGGACGGTGGATGGACGTTTGTTGATCGATGGCGCGATGTCTGATCCGCTGCCGGTGGATGTCGCCATTCAGGAAGGCGCTGAGGTGATCATGGCTATGGGCTTCGAGAGCCCCTACCATGAGGAGTTTTCCTCGATTATGTCGGTTGTCCTGCAAATGACCAGCATCTCCAATAATAACCTGCTGCGCACCAGTTTTGCCTTCTACAACCTGACCCATCACGCCGAGATTATCCCGATTGTCCCGGAGTTCAATCAGCGGATTCAATTTGCCGATACGCATCTGATCCCGTATATTATTGAAGAAGGCGAACGCGCCACCGAAGAGCATATCCCCTATTTAAAGCGCCTGTTTGGCAGTAAATAATTTTCATTATGGATCTATTGAAAGATTTTGCGTCGATGAAAACAAAAATCGCGACACTATTCTTCGTCTTCTTGACCATCTCGCTGCTCATCGCCTGCCAGTCAGAAAGCATTCCACTGGCTGCTCCCACCTCGCGCGCCTCCCAGCCTGCCCCGACCGCTGATCTGCCCAGCCCAACGCTGGTCTCAACTGGGTCCCCCACGGCTGAACCGAAACCGCTCGCCGAGTTGATCAACCTGCAAGGCGCCGGGCGCTGGCGCGCCTCAGTCTCCTCGGATTGGGATGTCGCCAACCTGGGTCAGGCCTTATTGATTGAAAACCAGGTGTTGACGGAAACGGACGCCAAAGCAGTGATTGAATATCCGGATGGGTTGCTGGTGCATGTGGCGCCCAAAACGCTGTTCACGGTCACCGACCTGGAACAGGCTGAAGACCAAACGCTGCGGGCGACCATTCAGTTGCTGCTTGGGCAGTTGTTTGTCTCACATAGCGGCGCGCAGGATTCGCAGATCCGCATCGAAACCGAGGCCGGGATCGCCGGGGTGCGCGGTACGATGATGAGCGTTAAAGTGACCATCTCTGGGCGGGTGATCGTCACCTGCCTGGAGGGAACCTGCACGTTGGAAAATGAACACGGCCTGATCGTTCTCGAAGCCGGGAAACAGGCCGAGTTGCTCAATGCCGCGACACCTCCCGTTTATCTCGGCATGATTGCTGATTATCAGCTCAATGAGTGGTTTGCCAACCAGCCGGCCGCGCTGCTCGCAGCGCAAGCCAGCGGCTTGCTGACCCAACTGCCCGCCGGTTGTAACCTGGAAACAGGCGTGTGCCAGCTTGAATTGGCTTGCAATCCAAACAGCGGTGTGGGCTGCCAGCTTCCTGGCGGCTGCAATGCGCTTACCGGCGCGGGCTGCGAATTGCCCGGCGGCTGCAACCCGGTCACTGGCCAGGGCTGCGAATTACCGCCAGGATGCGACCTGCTCGGCGGGCAAGCCTGCCAGCTATTAACCGGCTGCAACCTGGTCAACGGGCAGGGCTGCGCGCAGCCGCTGGCTTGCGATCCGCTTTCTGGGACCGGCTGCCAGCCCGCAGCCGGCTGTGACCTGCAAACCGGGCAGGGCTGTGAACTTGCCACTGGCTGCAACCCTGTCACCGGCGCAAATTGCAACTGCGCCACCGCTGGCTGTACGGGGGTCGCCATCCCCGGCACCCCGTTAGCCGATGTTGCCACTGCCATTCCCGGCCTGCTTCCCGCAACGATTCCAGCCGCCGGGACGCCGGTTGTCCTGCCACCGCTTGGGGGAACGCCGATAATCGTTCCCGTTATCCCGGATGTCCCGGAAGTTGTCCCGGTCATTCCCGATGTCCCGGACGTTATCCCGGTCATCCCGGATATTGTTGTCCCGGTAATCCCCGACGTCCCGGATGTAGTTGTCCCGGTTATTCCGGATGTCCCGGATATTGTTGTCCCGGATGTTATCCCCGACGTCCCCTTTCCTTTTTAATCGACATGAAAAACAAACTTGTTGTCCAGGCTTTTCAGCGTCCCCGGCTGCGCGCTTCCCTTTTGGCGCTGCTGGTCTCTATCCTGCTCTTATCCCTCGAGTTAACTGGCTGGCTGCCGGGCCTGACTACGCCGATCGAGAAGTTTGAACTTGCCAGCGGTGACCAACTCTTCCGCTTGCGCGGCAGGTTGGCGCTGGCTGCGCCGGTCAAGCTGGTGGCCATCGACGATTTTTCATTTAGCTGGAGCGGGCTGGCCTGGCCCTGGCCGCGTGATTACCTGGCCAAGATTGTCAGGGCGCTGCACGAGGATGGCGCGGCTGTGATCGGTCTTGACCTTTTGCTCACCGAGCCGGCTGCCGACCCACAGGCTGACGAGGCCCTGGCCACAGCCATCCGGCAGGCCGGGAATGTGGTCAGCATCGGGCAGATTGTCGAGGATGCCGCACTGCACACCCAATCGCTGGTGGAGCCGCTGCCGTTTTTGCAGGATGCCGGTCTGAGATGGGGGCTGGCGGGGATTTTTCGGGATGAAGATGTCGTCGCCCGGCGCATCGTTGTCTCCGATCACTTTCTGGAAAGCGAATATCGTCACTGGGGTTTCGAATTGGCGCGCGCCTTCTGGGGAGCTTCCGCACCGGAGCAGCTTTCCGTGCCGCTGGCCGAGTCCAACGGCCAACAGGTTTCCACGCTGATCAATTATCCCGGCCCAAAAGAAACCTTTGAGCATATTTCCGCCGCGCTGGTGGCCGAGGGTCGTTTCCCGCCCGGGACGTTTCGCGGCAAAATCGTCCTGGTCGGCCCGACAACGGAAAGCCTGCATGATACTTACGCTACCCCCTTTTCGTCAGAATCGATGACGCCGGGAGTCGAAATTGGCGCGGTGATCGTCTGGATGATCCTCTCGGGTAGTTTTTTGCAGACCGCGCCGCCCTGGTTCGCCTCTGCGCTGATTCTGGCCTGCCTGCTGCTGGCCTGGCTCGCTGTGCGGATTTTCCCGGCCCCGAAAATCCTATGGGGCAGCCTGGCGCTGGCGCTGGGCTATATTGGCCTGTGGGTCAGCCTGTTTATCGGCTGGCGGACGCAAATCCCGCTGGTGATGCCCGGGCTGTCCATCCTGCTGGTGATTGGCCTGCCCGCGGCAGATAACTTGCTGGCCCGGCAACTGCGTTACCGCCGGGTCAATGCCCAACTTACCCCGCAGTTGGCCACTGCCGGAGATCTGGAAACCCTGAACGGATGGCTGATTCCCGCGCTGAGGCAGCACTTCCAATTTTCCAGCCTGGAGATCCTCGTCCGCAGCCCGAAAGGCGACCAGTTGATCCCGGCCCAATCAACGCAAACCGGGCAGGCGGGTTTGCCGGTTGAGCATCCCGCTCTCGGTATCTTTGCGGATTCCCAGCCGCAGTCCGCGCCATCCGCTCCCATTTTTGCGGTCCTTAGCGATAAGTTCCCCAATCTACCTGCCGATGTGCTTTTCCCCCTGGGCCACGTTGAAAGCCTCCTCGCCCTGCTCTGCCTGCGATTTCCCGCCGGCGCAGACCGGGAGAGCGAACTGGAACTGCTCAAAATGCTCTCTGGCTCGCTGACTCTGGCCTTTGAAAATGCCTACCTGGTGGAAAAAAGCAAAAAGCAAGCCCGCACGACCCACGAATTGGAAATTGCCCGGAAAATCCAGCTCAGCTTTTTGCCGGAAAGTTTCCCGCAAAGCGCAGACTTTCAAATTGCGGCGTACTATTTGCCGGCTCGCCAGGTGGGCGGCGATTTCTACGATGTCATCTCCCTTCCGGATGGGCGCCTGGCCCTGGTGATGGCCGATGTTTCCGATAAGGGCGTCCCGGCGGCATTGTTCATGGCCCTCTCGCGCAGTTACGTGCGGGTCTATTCCTATCCCAAAGGCCGGGCATTTCAAATGGCCTCCCTGGAGAGCGTTTTGCAGGCGGTGAATGATTCCCTGGCCGAGGGCAATCCCTCGAGCATGTTTGTAACCCTTTTTTATGGGCTGCTGGATGTGCAAAATCGCCACCTGAGCTACGTCAATGCGGGGCATAATCCGCCCTTGCTGGTCACACCCGGTCAGGGACAGCCTGAATTTATCAGTGGGAATGGCATCGCCCTGGGCGTTTTCGAGGGCATGGACTTCGCCGAAAACCATCTGGATTTGGAGCGCGGACAGGCGATCATCTTTTATACGGACGGTGTTACCGAGGCGCGTAATCCACAGGAGGCGCTATACGGGGAAGAGCGCCTGGTCCAGGCGGCGGCGGCCTGTATTGACCTGGATGCAGAGGGGATTGTGGCTTACCTCCGGCGCGACCTGGAAGCCTTTGTCGCTGACGCTCCCCAGGCGGATGATATTTCGCTCATGGTGCTCAAAGTTTAAATTCTGACAAAATTTCATCACAAGTTTAAGTTTTTATGGAGCAGGTCAGGAGTAGTTCGCCATTTTTAGCCGGGTGAGCAGTCGCCCAAGCTGAGGCGTAACTTTGTTTGGCATCTGTAACGATTTCAGAACGCATGTTCTGTTATACTAATAGGTATGCTGACCCGCCTGCTGAACCAGCTTGGATTG
>CAZHWV010000021.1:0-41414 GCA_964536185.1 uncultured Anaerolinea sp.
GGGCGTAAAACACGATCCATGCGCAACTGCTTGAAAAAAAGCGTGGTATTGGGCCGGGTTGATTCAATGGCGGCATCCGTCCAGGCTTGCACTCCCAGGCTCGAGGCATTGCGCGGCTCGTAGCCCAACTGTTTCCAGGTAGACTGTCGGGTGGCCAGGGATTCTGGCAGGAACAGGATGGATGCTTCGCATTGCAATTCGAGTGAAGCGCGTTCAACTTCAGTAATTAGGGTCTTCAGGCCTTTTTCTAGATCCACAGCCGGGTCGATGTAAAATTCGGTTGTGCGGGCGACAAGGTTTTCCACCTGCCAGCCTGCTACGCCCAGGTTCTGGCCGTTTATTTGCAAGAGCAAGAAGGCTTTCTCACCGAAGGCGGCCATGATGTCATCCTGTGACATGCTGTGGCGGCCGCCGCTCAGGCGGGTGACCAGATCGGCGATCAGCACCGAATCTCGCGGTCGACCGCGGCTGACTGTGAATTCTCCCTGGGTGGATTTGACCACCACCTGGGCGGTATCCGAAAGTGGGGTGATTTTTTTCCACTCGACCACCACGCGCTTCCAGGTTTCTTCAAAAGAGCCGTTGTTTTGGATGACAACCTGGGCAGCGCTTAATTTTAGCTGCTGGTCGCTCTGGGAATGGATGCGTTGCAAGGCATCCTCGCGACTCAATGCGCGTTTCTCCATCAGGCGGCGCACCTGCAGCTCCTGGGGCACATTGACAACCCAAACTGAGTTACACAATTTACCCAGATCGCTTTCCAGCAGCTTGATGGCTTCGATCACGATAACGTGCTGGCCGGAGCGCCTGACCAGCATGTCCACTGCTTGCGAAACAAGTGGGTGAATGATGCCTTCCAATTGGGCCATGGCTTCGCGGTCGTTAAATGCCAGCCGCCCAAGTTTGTCCCGGTCGATCTCGCCATCAGGCTTGAGCAGCCATTTGCCAAAGATATCCAGAATGGCCCGGTAACCGGGAGCGCCTTTAGCGATGGCTCGATGCGAAAGAGCGTCAGCATCAATGCCGTATGCGCCCAGGTGCTCAAGCATTTTGCGCACCACGCTTTTTCCGGTGGCGATGTTCCCGGTCAGACCGATAACGTATTTCTCAGGCCATTTGCTCATCAAACTCCGGCTCCTTGAGGCTGATATCCTACTGCTATCATTTTAGCCTTACGTCTCGAGAATGTCAAAGGGTAGTGTGCAGACAGGGGTCGTGTGCAGACTTTATGAGTACATATTGACCTGATGGCAATCAACAGGTATGATGAAACTCGCCTCAGGTTGGTTGGACGGTCGCGGCTCTGTAAGTCAGGGTCGAGGAAAGTCCGCACTCCATAGAGCGCGACGCCGGGGAAACCCCGGGGCGGAGAAATCTGCCGGATAGGGCCACAGAAAACAAACAGCCCCTTTTGGGGTCATGGTGAAAAGGTGGTGTAAGAGACCACCGGCGTCCGCAGCAATGCGGGCGGCCTGGTAACCCCCGCCGGGAGCAAGGTCAAGCAGGGATGAGAGACTGCTCGTTTCAGTGAGTCCCGGGTAGACCGCCTAGAGAGATGGCCGTCCATCCCCCCTGGGGGAGGACAGAATGCGGCTTATAGACCGGCCTGAGGCACTAATATTTTGCGTTTATTCCAGGTTTTCTAAATCGGCCAGATCTTGCAAGTGACCGGATGCTTTCTTGTTCAGTTTCAAATGTTCAAGATCAATAAAGTTTACAACTACACCATCCAGCGCAACTTCCACCCGCCCGGGAAAACATTCGGAAAATTCAACCCCCGAAATTGAAACCAGAATATCTATTCTGTTCGGTGGATAGCCAAGCTGTACAACTTGATCAGGTGTCAAAAAGTCTTGTTCTGATAACCCAAGGCTATCCATGCCAAATTGTGACAGCGCCTGGATCAATGCCTGCGCGTTTTGGGTGTACTATTTTGTTTTCTTCCACTCAACTGGTTGACCGTCGTGGTTTTCGCGGATATGCCGGTCAGTGTCAGTGCTGACAACATACCTGCCACAAGCTCCACATTTGAGTAGGGCGCTTTCCGCGGGTTTGTTTGCAGACGAAATGGGTCTGGCTTTTTGGTTACTGGTTGTACGCGCTGGAACTGGTTTCTTGGTTTTGATTGTGGGTTTTTCAAGCTTTTTGGCTGGTAACTCGGTCTGGTACTTTTCAATGAATTCCAGCAGTCTCGCGCCTTCCGGGCGCGTGATGGAGAAGGTGGTGGCCTGTTGAAACGCGGAAAAGAAGGAAAACAATTCTAGCCCATCAATTTTCTTGATCACACTCGTTTCGATGGTTGAGAAACGCTGGATAAGCCTGCCTTTTGCCCATTGACCAGAATTGCCTGCTGCGCTGTTTTCGGCTGGAAGACCATACGCAGTGTGTATTTTCTGTGGTTCCGGTTCGTATGGACACAGATCGATCGCCATGATTGCGCAAATCCCACGCGGTGTGCCTGCCCGCCAAATAAAAACAGTATCACCTTTTTGTATGCGGTCATGGTACCTGGTTACAGCCCAAACCATATTTGGATCGGGATCGCGCAAGCGATCATCGATTCGATCATGGTCTGGATTGGATTTAAAGATCCAAAAACTCATTTTTTGCTCCCTGAATAAACCTGATGCTTTCCAAAAAAGACAGCATGCCTGATCTTCTTGCGCTGTGTGCTATTCCGGCATGCTCTTCGCGCAGATGCCAGCCTCTATCATAACCCATGATTTAGATCGCATACATTAATTCGTTGCTATCCCAGGCTCTTTGCTTTTCTTTGCTGATTAGAACGCGGATAAGGTCTGATGTGGCGGATTCTCGCTGATATTTTTTGTTTTTTGCGATAATATGCGAATCCTGTCAAGAAAATCAGAAAGAAAGAAGAACCTGATAAAAATAATCCGTGCGCCGAAGGTGTCTGCCGCATCCGCGATATCTGCGTTCAATTTTCGATGGCTGAGCCGTAAAGGACTTTTCCTAAAAACCATAAAAGGGATTAGAATTATAGTACGTTTAAATGGGTTGCCAATAAATATGATTTTTTTGGGATAAATGAATACATGGCCAAGCTTACAAGACAGGAAATAATTAACCGGCTGCGCCAGCCTGGGCAATCACCTTTATCAGGGTTTGATCTGATCTCTGCCGATTTGAGTTCAGCCGACCTGATGGGGGTTGATCTGAGCCGTGCCAAGTTGGATTATGCAAATTTGCGGAATGCCAAGCTGAGTTGGGCCATGCTGTTTGAGTCGAATCTCAGCACGGCTGATCTGCGCGGTGCTGTTCTCAATGGCGCTGACTTGCGCAGTACGAAATTGATCGACGCCAAGTTGGATAAAGCGGATCTCAATAACGCCAATCTCAGCAATGCTGATTTTAATGGGGCTTTTATGCGCGGCGTCAAGCTGGGTTTCGCCAACTTGCGCGGCGCAAACCTGAGTTATGCCGATTTGCGCGAGGCCAACATGATGGGGGCCGATTTGCGCGCTGCTGACCTGTATGGCGCTGACCTGACCGGTACCAACCTTAATAATGTCAAATATGACCGCGAGACCAGATGGTCGAAGGGTTTTGATCCTGATGCCGTGGGAGCAAAGCTGGTTTCATAATGGCTAATCCTGGTCAAGAAAGGTTCCATGCATAAGCGGGCACAAATCCTGATTATTGCGGATAAGCCAGAGGACTGTGAAGCGCTGAACGCCTTGCTCGGCAACTTGCCTTATGATTTGCATTTTGCTAAGAGCGGGGTTGAAGGAATTGCCAGGGCCTCAACCATTCATCCGGATTTGATCCTGCTTGAAGTGGCCTTGGCACACATTAATGGTTTTGATGTTTGCGTGCTGATCCGTTCACATTATGCGCTGGGGGAGATCCCGGTCTTGTTAATGAGTGACCAGGGAACGCCGGCTGCGCGCCTGGCTGGCCTGAAGGCCGGCGCAGACGACTTTATCGTCAAGCCTTTTGATAATTTGGAGTTGGTGGGTCGCTTGCAGGGGATCATCCGTCTCAATCGTTATCGTCTTTTGCTTGAACAGCGCCGCCAATTTGATGAACCCCTGGAAGATGCGCTGGCTTCCTATGACAGGACTATCGAGGGTTGGTCGCGGGTACTGGATATGCGCGATAAAGAAACTGAAGGGCATACCCAACGCGTTACTGAGATGACCCTGGCCCTGGCCCGCGCCGCAGGAATGAACGAAGAAGCCTTGAAACACGTCTGGCGCGGCGCCCTGCTGCATGATATTGGCATCCTTGGAATTCCTGATTCAATCCTGAAGAAACCTGGTCACCTCGATGAAGCTGAGTGGCAGATCGTCCGCGAACACCCCGCGCATGCTTTCAAATGGTTTTCTGTTATTGAATTTTTGCAGCCGGCTCTGGATATTCCTTATTGCCACCACGAAAAATGGGATGGCAGCGGCTATCCACGCGGGCTTAAAGGTACAGATATCCCGCTCGCTGCGCGTTTGTTTGCGATCGTGGACGTGTGGGATGCGCTCAACTCTGACCGGCCCTATCGCCCGGCCCTTTCCATGCCTGAATCTCGCAAATATATTGAAGAGCAGTCCGGAAAACATTTCGATCCAGAAGTTGTCCGGCTTTTTCTCGAGAAAATTTATAAAGGATGATAACTACTCAGCCACAGGGCAATGGAACACGGATTTACGCGAATTCACCTGACACCTTCGGCGCACGGATTTTTTATTTATTTTACGAATAAAATTGAGTATTTTAAAGAATCCAAGTGCCTTTGAGTCAGTTAAAAACAAATAACAGCGAAAATCAGTCAAATCTGTGACAATCCGCGTTCTATTTCGATAAAAACTCAAAGAGCCTGAGTAATAAAAAATCAAGACAGGGTTTGTGTTTTGGTGTAAGATAATAGCGCGGTTTGGCCAGTATTTTTACGTCATTAATGCATGTGAGCTGGAGGAGTTATGAGAGCAAATACATGTCTTGTGGTGGACGTTTGGGAAGGACAGTTGGAAGTAGATGAGGCTGTCTTGAAGGCGAACGGGGTCGCCGGGATGGGGATCAGACTTAATGATATGAATGGCGGCCACCATAAGGACACTGGGTTTGACAAACAGTGGCTGCAAGCCGCGAACTTTGTGCGCTTTCCCTATTTTGTCTACAATCCCTGGGTTACGGGTCAAGCAAATTTTGCCTGGTTGGCTGCGAATGCGCCAGCGCAAGCCCTGGCTGTAGCCGTCGATGTCGAGGTGCGCAAGACGGGTTATTCAGCCTCGATATATGCCGGGGAATTGGTGAAGTTTTTGAATCTGTGCAAGTCGCGTTGGAAGGTGATCATTTATACGGCGCAATGGTTTTTACCGTATTTATCATCCTGGCCCAAGGTGGATTACTGGTGGGCGCAGTATCCTGATACTGCAACCTTTTTCAATGGTGTGAATACCTGGGATTTGTTAAAAACTGCCCTCGACAAGCCGAAATTGGCAAAACCTTTCAATGCCAATTTGGTGCCAGGAACACTTAAGTTGTGGCAGTTTAGCGGGGATGCTCTGACGCTTCCGGGCAACACACGCAAGATCGATGTTAATTTATTCTTTGGCACAGTCCAGGACTTGCAAGACTATTTCGGAAATACTCCTCAGCCTCCTGTCTATAAGCGGACCTTCGATGTTCCCGCGAGTGGAAAATACTATCAGACTTTGCATGATTACGAAAACATTAATCGAGAGTATAAACCTCGCTCAATTGCATTAAACTATAAAAAAGATCCGCCTTATAACGCTCTTCCTGAAACCATTCCTCTCTTGAATAAAAAGGAACAATTTTTCCCATTGCCCAAAGAATGGCAACTTTGGTGGTTTGAGTTGCTGCAGTTGGCCAGTGGTGAAATGTTTTCGGATGCTGAATTAAAAAAACGGTGGGAAAGTTTGACTGATGATAGTCGTGCATTTACTGATAACCGTAGTCGCGTAAATGGCTATGCCGACTTTGTCTTGGGCGTAAACGTTGACAAGAAACCAATGATGCTGAAGTCCCTAACAACTGGTGGAAATATCGTTAAGGTTTTAGCGGAAGACGTGGACAGGCTGACGATTGAATGTCTGAATTTCAGTCAATCGCCTCCCCGGATAGAAGATGTTTGGGAAAAGAAACCCTGGTTATACCAATGGGCTTCCCAAGAAACTGTTGTCCGAATCCCAAATAAAACGTATGTTGTTCTTCCGTTCCCGCAGTTAAATCCATACAACGGTTCTCCGGTCCCGGTAGGCAGCTTGGATGGAACTCAAGTCATCGAGCTGAGTAATGTCAAAAAGCTTGGCAATGGAGGTAGATACAATATTTATAACTCCACAGTCTCCACTATATCTGGCTTATATGGCTTTACAAGCATCAATTATTGGGAACGCCCGGGCGGTGGGCCGTTGGTGCTGCCGATGAGTCGTGTGCTCAGTTTGGGCGACAATATGAGCCAGTACGATTGGACATTCCTCAAGCCAATAATTACCAAACTCAATCCGACCAATCCGGCAGCTGTCTCGATGATTTCTGCTCCGGATTGGGGGCCATCGAAAGGCCTGGACGGCAACCTGATCAAGTGGATCGCGCTGCTCTGGCCTGGGCGTAACGTCGTCAGGATCACCGAGATAGTCGAGGGCTGGGGACGTGTGGATGGCTGTCCGTTGTCCAGTGCCGGTACGCTCAATGCAGCTGATAATCCAGACCTGGTTCATATGGTCTATGATTACCACCCCACGAACGGATGGGGCGAGCGAGCCAAGCCAGTCTACGTGCCTATCCTGGAAGGCCCTTGGTGGGTTGATATGCGTAACCTGGTCAGCCTGGATGCTATGCTGCCAAAGATTGTCAAGATCAGGGCTTCCCCAAGGTTGAATGTGCGCTCCGATGCCAGGATTGATGCCCCTGTGGTTGGCAGCAAAAATTATGGCGAGGGGGTGGTCGTTGAGCAGGTAAAAACTGGCAAGTCCGGGATCTGGGGCCGGATCACGGGCGGGTGGATCGCCTTGAGGAATTATGGCCAGAATTGGACGGATTGGAAGATCTGAAAACTGGTCAGGTATTAAAACCCACTCTCGATATAAACAATCTCCGAAATTGTCTGAGAGTGAGAACAGTTAATTAACTTTTGCAAGAGAACGTTGTTATTAAGCGCACCTTTCGCAACGATCAATGTGCCCGTCTTGTCAATCACATCTCTTGAGAGAACCATCCCTAACCTTACATTTTCGATTCTGATTTCTTTTTCGCCCCTGGCCGCGCTGGTTACCTGATAGGATGAATGGCCGTTCTTTGGAAATACCATCAGGCGGAATGCAGCCATAATATTCGGGTCATACTCTGCTTCATGGTTAAGCATGCCCTGAAATGCAATCACCGGGTCCTGTATTTTTTCGGTCAGAACGTCATAGTCGATGATCACTTTTAAGATTCGAGCCATTAACGGGATCATGTTCGCAGTCGGATTATCCATGGTTGCCTGGCCGTTATAGGTGCAATTCTGATACCCGACCGCTTCGGCTATTTTTTCGAGACGGGGAATGTTTCTAATCAAGATTTTTCCCATGCGTGGAATGGATCGAATCATTTTTAATTCAGGTTCTTCCAGCGCTTCGCCGCGGTGCCATCTTTCGATAATAACTTTGGGGATAGTTACTGTCCCGATCTGGCTCAACAACGCAGCCAGTTCGATCTCCCAGGATTGGTCTTCGAGATGCAGTGCGGCTGCCAGGTCACGGGCCAGGTTGCGCAAGCGCCCGGACTGGGCGAAAATGTCCGGGCTAAGCACAGACAGGATATCAATCATCACTTTTATACTGCCATATAACGTCTTTTTAAGCAGATCACGTTCCGAGGTAAGTAACTCGTTTTGGCGTAAGCCATCTTTTACGGCGGCAAGTAAGATTTCTTCCGAACAGGGCTTGAGTAGGAAACGGAAGATGTGACCTTTATTGATTGCGTCCAGGGCCATATCCAGGTCCGCAGCGCCGGTCAGTAATATGCGGGTAACGTCGGGATAATTATTATGCACTTGTGTCAATAATTCGATGCCATTCATCCCTGGCATGCGGTAATCGGAAACGATGACTGCCAGGTCGGGGGTGTTTTTAATGACTTCGAGGGCATCATGACCATTCTGTGTTGTTTTTATTTCATCAAAATTCTCCTCACTGAGCGTACGAGAGAGTGAATTAAGCACCTTTACTTCGTCATCAATAAGCAGGATCGGCTTTGCACTCATCTTTGGCGCCTCTCAGAATCCAAGATTGTCTGATCGGTTCATACTATTCATCAATTTGTGGGTTAATGAGACCCATTCGTCCAGGCGATTGACCAGCCCCAGCTTTTCCAGATAGGGCATATCGAAATAAGCAGTGCGCTTATCTTCTCTCTCGTCCTGACACATATTGACTAACCCATTGGCTAGGTGTAGAACGACCAACAGGCCAGGTTGGACTGCGGCCTGTTTGCCAGGAAAGTGGTGATACGTGACAGCTTCGACGATCGAGTTGGGCAGACCCCAGATGCCGAGTAAATACCCGCCCATTTCTGCGTGCGAAGTTCCCAGGAACTGGTATTCTGTTTCAATCGCCGTTTGTCCATGTTTATTAAAGCCTACATTTTGAAAATAACCCGGGATTTGAAAGCCCAACAGCATCCCGACATCATGCAGCACGCCCGAAACACGGGCGTCTTCGTCTTCCTGGCTGCTGAGCTTGAGACTGCTGGAGATTGTATAAGCCAGGTTACTTACGTACAGACTGTGTATCCAAATTCCATCGACTGAAATGGGAAGATTTTTTTGACCTTGATATTCCGAAAAAACCTGAATGCCCAGGACCAACGACTTAATGGTATTGATACCCAAAATGGTAACCGCTTTTTGAGGACTGCTGACAGGTTCGGCGATGCCAAAGAAAGCTGAATTAACCAATTGCAGGATCTTGGCCGTCATGGCTGCATCCTGAGCAATAGTTTTACCTATATCTTGCGCGCTGACGATATCAGATTTAAGTTGCTCTAGAAGTTGTTTGTATAACCTGGGTACGCTCGGCAGGGTTTTGATCCCGGTCAGGATGTGCAGCAGTTGCGGCGCCGAGAGCATATCGCGTAAAGAGCAGGCGCGCTCAACGACTTCACAGATTTTTTCCATCTCACAGGGCTTGGGGATGATCTGGTGCACCAGGTGAGTGGATTTAAGAATTTGCGCATCGCTGGTATTCCCTGAAAGGACAAAGCGGATCACTTCAGGCGTGCTCCGGTTGACTTCTTCCAATAATTGGATGCCGTCCATGCCGGGCATGTGCATATCCGTGATCACAGCATCAAAAGTACGCTGCGACAATATTTTTAAGGCCTCCTTGCCAGAAGCTGCAAATTCCACTTCCCAATTATCGCAATATTCATCGATTGAGCGCTGAAAGCCTTTCAAGACCAGTGGATCATCATCAACAAACAGGATTAAATGCTTTGATTGGTTCATTTCTGCTCAACTTCCGTAGGATCAACTGGCAGCTCGATTGTAAAGGTTGTTCCCTGGCCTGGTTTGGAATCAACACTGATCAGGCCATGGTGCTTATTAACAATAATATTGTGGGCCATGGAAAGGCCCTGGCCGGTACCTTGACCAACGCCTTTAGTGGTAAAAAACGGATCAAATATGTGTGAGCGAATTTCGTATGGAATACCGGCACCGTTATCCTGAATGGAAATAAAAACCTGGTTTTCATGCAGGCGGGTTGTCAACATGATATTCCCCTTGAGATCTGATCCTTGTGGCAGCTTCTCCTGGATGGCTTGAGCTGCATTGACAATCATGTTTAGAACCACCTGGTTGATCTCATCAATTTGGCAGTACACTAATGGCAGTTCTTCGTCCAATTCTGTCTCCAGTTCGGCGCAATACTTCCACTCGTTACGCGAGATAACGATGGTTGTTTCGATGCCGTGGTTAATATCCGAGAACTTTTTTTCTTTTTCAGAAGGGTGGGAAAACTCGCGCATTGCCAGGACAATCTTGCGGACCCGTTCCGTACCATCCAGAGATTCCTGAATGGCCTTGGGGATCTCACTTTCATAATAAGGGAGTTTCTTTTGGCGCTTTAGCGCATCTAATTGATCCAGTTCAGCTTGGGTGATCGGTTTTTCAGCATGGTCGTAAATCACTTGCTGGTAAGCTGCGAGCGTTTCAGCATATTTAGAATAAGCCTTCCTGAGAAACTTGATGTTGTCGCCTACATATTGGATGGGCGTATTGATCTCATGGGCTATGCCGGCCGCTAACTGCCCGATGGCCTGCATTTTTTGCGAAAGCGCATTTTGTTCTTCGATCTTTTGTTTTTCAGTGATATTTTGAAATGCAATCACAAACCCGACCGTGTCTTCTTCCAAGTCCGTAGACTTAAGCGAGGTAATACTGCCGGACAAAAGTATCCTTTCACCGGTTTTGGTAATTAATATGGGCGCCCGGTACATCCTGTACTTTTTCTGCGCTTTTTCCAGCTCAACCAGGTAAGTAACCACATCCGGAATCTTATCGAGCGAGGATGAAATTTGCAAATTAAGAACATTGATAACTGGTTTATGGATGGCTTCGGAGAGGGCATAACCGGTGATGGATTCTGCTGCCCGGTTAATAAGGATGACCAGACCGTCCTTGTCGGTCACAATGACACCATCCGCAATGTTCATCAAGGTGGTGGATAAAAGTTCTTTTTCAGACACCAATAAATTTTGGACTTGATAGAGAGCCTGTTCGTTCTTTTTACGCTCGGTGATGTCCCGGAAGACACCGAATGTGCCATCAAATTGTCCCAGGGATCCAAACTGCGGAACAGCCGTGATCAGCAAATCACGCTTTTCTCCATTGGGGCAGATAATTTCGATCTCATACACACTCTTTTCGCCTTTCTGGCGCAGCTGGGTTTGACCACTGATCAGATCAAATCGTTCTGGCGTGATAAACTCACGCAAGCTTCTCCCCAACAGTCCGCCGGGTGGCACGCCGAAGATGCTTTCAGCGGCGGGGTTCCCAAAGGTAAACTGCTCTTCAGGATTAACAAACCCGATGCCCTCACCCACATTTTCAATCAGCGTGCGGTAGCGGGCTTCACTCGCATGAAGTGCTAAATCCATCTGCTTACGCTCGTTCAATTCTGTTTGTACCTGTGTAAAGAGCAGTGCATTTTGCTCGGAAGAGGCAATATGCACTGCCAGCGCTTCCAGCAATTTCAACTGGTTTTCGTTGTAGGCATTCTCGCGATAACTCATTACCTGGATGACCCCGGTGACCAGGCTCCCAATTTTGAGCGGGACGATCAGGGCCGAACGGATGATATTATCTTCAGCCGGAGCTTCTTCAGTAAACTCAATCGTCTCAGAATTAACGTAATACGAATGCTGAGCAGTTTTTACTCGCGCTTCATAATCGTTGATTAACATAGAATGACCCGTGCGGATGACCAGGCTTTGCGTGCCTCGGCCTTCTTCTTCGAGTGGGATGGACGGGAAGGAACTGACATCCAGCCAGCTATCATCGTTCCAGTAGGCGCGGCATTTAATCAGCTGCGTTTCAGAATCAAATGTGGAAATTATAAAACTGTCATTGGGCGTATTCTTGGACATGAAATCGCAGATTGCTTGATAGATCTCATTCAAATCAAGCGTGCTATTTAATTGCTGGCTGGCCTCATATAGAATTTGCAACTGTTGGCTTTGCTCGAGCGCGAAATCATCGGCTTGCTTTCGGGCAGAAATATCGGTATGGGTTCCGAACATCATCAGCGGTTTGCCCTCGCTGGTACGGGTGATAACCCGTCCTCGGTCGAGAACCCAAACCCAGTGGCCATCCTTGTGCTTCATCCGGCTTTCATAGTTGTAATTGACCAACTCGCCTGCAAAGTGCCGCTCCAGCAATTCGTCAGATTGCTTCAGATCATCGGGGTGGGAAAATTTTTCCCAGGTCTTGATACTAATCGGGGCTAACTCTTCCAGTGTATATCCGATAATCTGCGCCCAGATCTCGTTCATAACTGTTTCCCCGGTTTGAACATTCCACTCCCAGGTGCCGACCTGAGTTCCTTCGATGATACTTTGCAACCGCCAGTTCGCATCCAGCAGCGCCAAATCGGCCTTCTTTTGGGCTGTAATATCGCTTAAAGACGTAACCCGAACATTTTTATCTTGATAGCGGATTTCTTTTCCACGCACCCGGCACGGGAAAGTGCTGCCATCTTTTCGTAATGCAGTCACATCGTACGATTGCTCATAACTCGCAAGCATATTCTTCATGACCATTTCTCTGTCTTCTGGAACCATCCATTCCATTCCGTATTTGCCAATCGCCTCGTCAGAAGAATAACCAAACATATTTTCGGCGGCCTGGTTTTGCTCAATAAGGAGACCTTTTTCAGAGATGAGGATTGCTTCAAAAGTCGCTTCACTTAATCCGCGGTACTTTTCCTTGCTTATTTCAAGTCCTTCCTCAGCAAGCTTGCGCTCCAAGATGTCCTTTTTTAACTCGATGATCAGACGTTGGTTGACCATCAGGAACAAAGCGAAAGTAAGAATGATATACATCATCTGGAAGACCAGATTTGTCAGCGCATTAAATATGCTTGAATTAAAAAAATCATCTCCGGCTGACAATTTCATGACCGTGAACAAGCGAAAAACGTTGATCAGCACAAAAATTGCCGAAATAATCCCGACTCTGGTGGTAATTGGCCGGAACTTTGCCTCGACTCGCTGGAGCAAGAGCCAGGCAAGCTGGATACACACCAACAAGGTGGCTGTTGAAAAGTTAACGATTCGCCCGGCCAAATTGGGCTGATGATAAGTGAAATAGGTATGAATGAAAATGAAAGCCGCCAGCAGCACGTAGTTGTGGCGTTGGGAACTCACTTTGCCAACAAACCGTTCCATGCCGATGTACAGGAGAATCATTCCCGTTACTGCGAGTGTATTGGCAATCAAAATCGAAAAAATTTCAGGTACAACCCCGCGAAAGGTAAACAGAATAACGGCGGCAAACTGCATAATGAAGTTTGCCAGCCAGAAACCCAGTCCTGAATAACGTTTGTGGTTTTGCAACCACAAAAACCCAATAACCATTGCGCAAATGGCATTGCTGATTGAATAGCCAACGTAAATTGTTCGAATGTCAAGACTGTTCATCAAATTACCTCGATATTCAGCAGCTTTCGATTGGGTATGGGCGCTTGCGTTAATTATATCTTGACGAAGGACTGTTCATGGTGGGCGCCTGATCATTAAGATTACATCCTCCAGGAGTTTCCAATATAGCCCTTTAATCATTATCGACCGGGTTGATGGTATCTTCAATGCCATAACAAAAAACCTACTGTCATTATGCAATGCGCGGGCTTTGTACAAGTACCCTGACATTTTATTTGCGCGCGACCAGGAACTCATCCAGGTGTTCCAGGGCTTCACTGAAATTCTTGCGTCCAAGCCCGATGCGGAAGTAATTACCGGGGTAATCGAACAGGCTGCCTGGGACGATCATCAGCCCCTGTTGGTCCAGGGCTGCCTGGCAGAAGTCTTCGACACTGCCTTTGCCGAGCCATTTTGGGAAGGCGATTGAGCCGGCCTGGGGGCTGTACCAGGCCACCTGGTCGGAAAATTTTCCAAAGAACTGTTCGGCCAGCCGGGTGTTCGCGCGGATGATCTCCAGGTTGCGCGTGACGATGCGCTCCGTGTTCTGCAGGGCGATGATGGCCAGGATTTCGGATGGGGCGCTGTTACAAATGGTGGTGTAGTCTTTAAATCTCAGCCATTCTTCCACCCGCCCCTCCTGCTGGGTCGTCAGCCAGCCGATGCGCAGCCCTGGCAGGGCATAGGATTTGGATAAACCCGAGAGGGCAATGCCTTTTTCGTAGGCGTCGCTGACCGATGGCAGGCGCAGGGCCGGGTTGCTTTCCAGCTGCCGGTACATTTCATCAGAAAAAATGGTCAATTCGTGTTTTTTGGCCAGGGCAAGAATGTCGTCGAATTGCTGGCGGGTGGGGATGAAACCGGTCGGGTTGTTGGGAAAATTGAGCACCAGCAGGCGGGTCTGATCTGTCAGGCTGTCTTCCAGTTTATTCAGGTCAAGCGACCAGCCCTGGCTTAAATTGCTGTCTGGTTCGAGTTCCCAGGGGCTTAGGCTGCAGCCGATGGAGCGGGCGATTTCATACAGGGATTGATAGGTCGGGGAAATGGCGACAACATGCTCGCCTGGCCTGAGCAGGGTGTGCATGGCAATGAAAATCGCTTCTTCAGGAGCGGCAATGAGCACATTTTCAGAACGAATATGCGCATAGCCTCCTGAAACTTCCGCTCTCAACCGGGGATGTCCGGCTGATTCGGTGTAACCCAGCTTAAGGTTTTGCCAGAGTTCCAGGCTTTCAGGGGCGGCCATCTGCAGAAGTTCGCCAAGCGAGAGGCCTTCGCAGTCGGATGAGCTCAGCAGGTATTTAGCGCTGAATTCGTGGCGGGCAAAGTAGCGTTCCAATTTGAATGGGTTGATGGGCATGGAGCATCTCCTAAAATGGGTCAGAGTCTGAATGGATAATCTTTACCAGGGAAGTCGGAAGCGGAATGCGATGTAAGTATACAGCGAATGATTTGAAAATAGCCCCATTTTTGCGTTTTGGCAGGTTGTATAATTATCATAGTGATGAAACTGACCTTCCTCTGCTTCGGTTCGCGTGGTGATGTGCAGCCTTATATTGCCCTGGGCGCTGGCTTCGCGCGTAGGGCAGTGGCTGATCTGCGGCGGACGATCTGCGCACGCGCGCCGCTGAACTGGGCCGAAAAATTCGCTCCGAGGATGGCGTTTCACGGGCAGTGGAGATTGTCAACGCTGTTTTGGCATCGATTTAGTGTATTGAGTATGTTTTCTCTCGAGGATGATTGCGATGACATTTGCTGCAAAAATTGATGAGTGGATCAAGGAAGCCGAGGTACGACCAGGATCTGCCCTGATGATCCTGAAACTTGTCGCGAGTCGCATGCGCGATCTGACTGAACGCAACGAAGAGCTGCTGGCAGAAAATATTGCCTTGCAGGATGGTTCCCGTGTGCAGGAGTACCAGAAGCGCATTGCCTACCTCGAGTTTCAATTGGATCTGCTCAAACGGCGTTTTGGCTCAGAGGCTGCCGCCCAGTTGGTGAGCCAACCTGATTCTGAACCGCTCAGCCTGCTGATGTACAATGCGCAAGGACGGATTTTGCGGCTGCCGGTGGCCGAACAGGAGAATTTTGGGCGGCTGACGGGAGAGCTGTCTGTGGAGGGTGAATTGCCGCGCCTGCTCGCGCTCTCATCTGCGGAGGAAGCGCTGTTCCTGTTTAGTTCTGGACGGATCAGCACCTGGCCGGTGGCCGATATCTCACCCGTGGAGCTGGGCGCTACCTGGAGCTGGGAACAATCCGCTCGGCCGGATGAGCCACGCGCGGGGGAGTTATTGGTTTGTGTTATGCCGCTTTCGCGCCTGCCGGTGGCCGAGTTTATCCTGCAAACCAGCCGCCGGGGCTGTGTCAAAAAGACCATGAGCTCGATTTTTGGCAAGGTGTTGACCGATCGTTACCTGGGCCGCGGGGCATTCCATAAAAGTGACCAGCCCTTCGCTGTCGCGCTCAGCGAAAAGAAAGAGCGCCTGGTCCTGGTGACGTATGAAGGCCGCTTGCTTGGCCTGGATGTGGATGGTCTTTCTTTTTCGGCTGAGGAGCGGATCCGGCTGAATGGGTCGGATCATGTTGTCGCCGCTTTTGCCCTCGCCGTGGACGAGTCGCTGCTCTGTTTGACCCAGAACGGCAAGGTCATCCAACGCGAAGGCCGCAGCCTGGAGATCGCGAAATCACCCACCAGCCACGGACAGGCTCTCATTTCGCCGTCCCGGGTCGACCAGGGAACGCGGTTTATCGGTGCGCTTCCTTTTCGCCCGGCAGATAGGCTTGTGCTCCTGGATGGGCAAGGGAATCTCAGCGCGCATCTGGCGAGCGCGGTTTGCGCGGCAGGCGCAATCCACACCGGCAGCGTCTGTCTATCGATCGGGCTGATCCCTTCCGCGGGTGGCAAAGGACCCGGTCGATGAGCCTGAAAGTTGGCCTGGATTTTGGTACATCCAATTCTGGCGTGGCCATTTATGACGGTCATCAGGTGAAACTGCTGCCTGTAGATCGCAAGAATGTTTTACCAGATGTGATCCGCACGGCGCTTTACATTACCCGCGACTACCGTACTTATATCGGCCAGGAAGCCATTGAGTATTATTACCGGGATAACGTCAACCGCCAGCGTCGTTATGTAAAGCAATGGGCCGGCGAGATTGACGTGGTTGGTGCGGACATGTATTTCGTCCGGGATATTTTTGTGTACGTCGATGAGCTCAAGCCTGGCCGGTTTTTACAATACCTGAAAACAGCCTTGCGCAAGGATGGTTACCGGGGTACGCAAATTTTTGAGCGTTATTACCAGGTCGGCGAGTTGGTGCGGATCTATTTAAGCTTGCTGCGCGGCCGGGCTGAAGAACTTTTGGGTGAACCCATCCAGTCTGTCAGATTGGGCCGGCCGGTTAAATTTTCCGACTCGCCGGAATTGGATCGCAAAGCCGAAGAGACCTTGCGCCAGGCTGCTTATGAAGCCGGGTTTAAAGAAGTGGATTTTGAACTGGAGCCGGTTGCGGCGGCGCTGGATTATGAGCAATCGATTTCCGCCCCGCAGAATGTGCTCATCTTTGACTTCGGCGGCGGGACGCTCGATATCGCTGTGATGCGGCTGGGCGACCCGCACGGGCGCAAGATCCTCGCCAGCGGTGGTGTGGATGTGGCTGGAAGCGATTTCGATCACGCGATCATCGAAAACCGGCTGCTCGCGCATTTCGGCCTGGGGAAAGTAAATCACCAACCCGAAATTCTGGAAATGATCCGCGCTGTACCGGATTGGATGGCGCTTCCCGAGCTGGGTACTCCACAGAACCGCAATATTTTGGACCAGGCTATCCGCGCCGGTCGGGCTCCCGTGCGCCTGAGGGCTCTGCAGTCCCTGATCTATAATGACCTGGCCTTTACCTTCTATAACCGTGTCGAGGCGGCCAAAATTGCCCTATCGACCCAGGGAGCCGCAGTGATCAGTATGGAGGATAAGGATATTCCCTTGTGGGAATTGTACACGCGCACCCAGTTCGAGACCGATATTCAGGCTTACCTGGGCCGGGTGGAGAAGATGCTCTTGGATACGCTGGCTGCCTCAGGGCTCGAGCCTGGGGCAGTGGATGCTGTAGTCAAGACAGGGGGATCGTCAAATATACCGCTCTTCAGCAGCATGTTGACGCGCATTTTTGGTGTTCAAAAGGTGAAGGAAACGAACTCGTTCAGTAGCGTTGTCGCCGGGTTGGCGATCCGGGCCAGAAGCGGAACTGAAGCGTAAATAGTATTCCAGCGGCTGGTCGTTTACTTGTCCAACCCCTCCTGGATCGCGTATAAGGCGGCCTGGGTGCGGTTTTCCAATTGAAGCTTGCTTAGAACGTTGCTGACGTATTTCGCGCTCGTCCGTTCGTGGACATAAAGCTTCGCGCCGATCTCCTTATTGCTGAATCCTTTGGCGAGCAAGCGCAAGGTATCGCTTTCGCGAGTGGTCAGGGTTAAGGATGGGTTGATTTTCCCTGACGCTGGGCCTGAGGCAGGCTTCATGCTGAATTCCTGAATTAGCTTGATGGCAATTGAAGAATCGATGTGGGATTGGCCTTTGGCGACATCCCGGGTGGCTTGCAGCAGTTGATCCCCGGTGGCATCCTTGAGCAGGTAGCCGATTGCGCCTGCTTTTATGGACTGGTATACGCGGTCCGCGTCACCATAACCTGTCAGGATCATAATCTTTGCTTCGGGTACGACTGCTCTCAACAGGGCGATCGAATCCTGCCCATTCTGATTGGGCATGTTCAGGTCAAGCAGGATGACATCCGGTTTATGTTGTTTGGCCATGAGGACAGCCTCGAACCCGTCGCAAGCCTGCCCGATGACATTGATATCGGATTGAAAGGAGAAGATCGACATAAAGCCTTCACGGACGATGGCCTGATCATCAACCACTAACACACGAATTACTTTCATTTTACACGTCCCCTAATGTGAAATTGTTTCTGAGTGTAACGGCTATTTTGGTCCCTTTACCGGGTGCAGAAGATATTTTCAATTTTCCTCCAATTTGCTCAGCGCGTTCCCGCATGGATTTTAAACCAATTCCTCCCGCATAAATTGTGTGCGGGTCAAAGCCACAACCATCGTCGTCCACTTTTAGGATGAAATTTGCTTTCTTGTTGAGGAGCGATACGATGATGTTTTTTGCCTTGGCGTGTTTAAGCACGTTATTCAGGGCTTCCTGGGCGATGAAATATAACGCCAGTTCCTTTTCCATGGGCAGGGAAATAATATCATCGGATATCAGCCTGGCATTAATATCCGCGCGACCTTCCACGGCAGATAAGCGGTGCTGCAAAACGACAGCCAGACCATCCTTTTCAAAGTCCACGGGCTGCATTTGAAATAAAAAGAGCCGCATCTCCTTTAGCGCCTGGCGGGCATTATCAGCCATTTGGGCGATAACCCTGGCAGGCATATCGATTACGCCGGCCTGGATGCCGGCCTTGGTGGCCTCGGCCAGGATTACCAATCCATATAGTTGTTGAGTGACCGAATCATGCAGATCGCGCACCAGCCGCTGCCGTTCTGCCAGGGCAATCGATAACTGGCGCTGGCGGTTGCTGTTAACGAATGTGGCTACCTCATCGGTAACAGCGGTTAATCGGGCGATTTCTTCTGTGGTATAGGGCGAAATTCCAACCCGGGTCAAGCCGATAAAGCCCAACACCTTGCCTTCTGTTTGCATCGGGATCAGCAGTAAAGTCATCGGTCCAGAGGCTTGCATGGCAACCGGGATGCGCGCATCAGTCTGAATATCAGGGATCAGCAAGGGTTTGCCATGTTCGAGAACCAAGGCCACCAATTCGAGGGAGGCCGGGATACTAGAAATTTTACTTTCCAGCGCGAGCGGGATGCCGTGCTGGGCGGCCAAAACAAGAAAACGCTCATGCGAACTTCTTTCGTGTTCTTCCAACAAGAAAACGGTGATTGTTTGGCTATGAGAGGAATAAACGATCTGGTAAATTGTCTCTGAAAGAAAATCATCCAGGTTGAGCGCCCGGCTGGCGGCGCTGGTGATTGAATGTAATAAGATGAACATATCATCCCGGGCCTGTTGGCGGGCTTCGTCAGCCAGGCGGTGCTCGGTGATATCTCGCCAGACAATCAGTTTTCCAAATCGTTGTGAGGCGCTGTCGATCAATGGGGCGATATGAATATTCAGGTAGATCCATTTATTTTTTATCTGGACACTGCCTTTAAGGTCATGTTCCCTGGTATCGCTCAGGTTGTTCATGATATTAGGCCAGTCAATGAAAATCTTTTCGGCGGGTTGGCCGGATAATTTCATTCCAGAAGCGCCGAATATTTTCTTTGCCGCGGCATTGATATCTACCACGCGGTTTTTTGTATCGAGCACGATCCAGCCATCGCTCATGTACTCGACAACGCGCTCCCGAGCGATGGGGGTAAGGTCATAAATTCTCGTATGCAAGAAACCGATCATTAAAGCTAATCCGGTGGCCAACAGTGAGATTATTTTCCATTCTTGCAGCGCCAGATAATTTGAAGCGCTGAATGAATTGTTGATTAATAACGTTGCCGCAATCCCGGCCAGGATAAATCTGGTCTGAGACCGATAGACCAGCGGTCTTACGCTAAAGTCCCAGAATAATAAACCCAGGGCAATCATCAACAGGGAATTGGAATAAAGGGTGTTGACCAAAAACCAGAGATTATTTGAAGCCAGAGCGCTCGCAGCCTGAAGATTTATTTCTGTGGCCAAATATTTACTGGCCGGGTTTGTCCAGAACAATACCTGGGTGATCACAGGTTCCAGGGCCAGCAGGCCCAGGTTGGATGGTTTGAGCCAGGCCTGGTGGCCGGTATATTGGACGGCAAAGGTTAATATGGCTGTGTAACCAAGCCTGATGCTGATGTAAATGATTGCAAAAAAGAGGGCTCGGTAACCAGGGGCTGCAGCATAAATATAAAAATTGGCCAGGGCAGCCAGGGCAACTGCCACGCTGAACAGAAGCAAACTTGAAGAGCCAGGTTTGTATTTAGTCGTGCGCGCAAAAAATAAAACTGCAATCGCGCTAATCAGCGAGAGGATTAGAAGGATGGTATTTAACATGCTGTCATGGTTCCAAGCCAGTAACTGCTGCCACACGATCGGCAAGGTCTTATTCAGAAGCGTTTTTTATTCCCAGTGTCAACGCTGTCATTATACTATACTGCGTGTAAATTTATATCAATATCATTACAAAATTCGGCGGTTTACAAATTTGTCAACTTTCTCGTTACTCAGGCTCTTTGCGTTTCTATGCTGATTAGAACGCGGATTAATCTGATTTGGCGGATTCTCGCTGATTGTTTTGGTTTTTTTGCGATAATATGCGAATTCTGTCAAGGCAATCAGAAAAAGAAGAAAAGTTTAAAAAAATCCGTGTAAATCTGTCGAATCCGCAAAACATCGTGCCCGACTTTGGGTATCCGCGTTCAATTTTTGATGGCTGAGCAGTTACATTTCTCTTTTGGCAGATTTATCCTCAGGATCAAGCGAATTGGCCGTTTTGTAAGCTTTTTGGGCGTATTTGAGACGGTTATTTTCCCGGTAAATATCCCCAAGGTTTTTCCATGGGATTGGGCTGAGCGGGGCCAGCCGGGTGGCTTTGTAGAATGCCCGAATTGCGCAGTTGATCAGTCCCAGGTCGCGATAAACAACCCCTAAATTTACCCAGATGGCGGCATCCTTGGGATTAAGTTGTTTGGCTTTTTTGAATGGCCGTAAGGCCTCGCCTGGCTGTTCCAGGGATCTGTACGCATCACCCAATTTGAGCCAAGTCTGCGCATCCTGCGAGTTGACCGCCAGCGAATTTTTATAAGCCAGGACGGCATTTTCCACCTGTCTGGAATCACAATAGAGGTCGCCCAAATTATTCCACGGACCTGAAACTTTCGGATCCAGATCGATGGATTTTTGGGTGGCTTGCATGGCTTCGGTGGCCTGGCCTTGATGCCGGTATGCGCTGCCTAAATTGCCCCAGGCATCGGCAGAGATGGGATCGAGCTTGATGGAAGTTTGGTAAGCGTCGATTGCCTGGTCAATTTGTCCCAGTGCCTGGCGAACCAATCCGATCGCGTCCCAGTAGCGGGATTGCAGTGGGAAAAGCGAAAATTTTTGCGTTGCGTCCAGCCCAAGGTTCAATAACTTCTGTGATTGGCTATATTCGCCCTGGGCCCAATGCAAAGCTGCCAGCATGTGGATCAGTTCAGCGCGCAAGGCGGCGGATGCCTCGGTCTCTGGAATTTCGCTGAGCAGCTCTTCGCGCAGGGTCAGCCCGGCTGGGATCTCTTTTTGGAGCGCCCGCAGGTTCCAATACGGCCAATTCAAGGCTTTCACCAGAGCCGCGACGCGTTCTGGCCTGGGTTGCTCGAGTAATTCGACCATGCGGTGGCGAAAGGACCAGAAGTCCAGGGCTTGCATGGGCAGCATGTCTGTTTCTTCTTCGTTCAGCCAGAAAATGGCGCGGATGCGATGGTCCACCAGCAGTTCCCGGCGCATATTCAGCGCGCGGTAAGCATTGCTGCCCTGTGCGCCGCCGCCGCGTCTCAGGCCAGCGATAAAAAATACTGTTTTGTCGCGATCAGGGTATTGGGATAAGAACAAAGGAATATCGTAGTTATCCGGGTTTACATCCAGGTGATACACCGTTTGTTTGATTTTGCGCAGTCTTTTTTCAAGGCTGACTTGCGCATCGATCAGGACTAACTTTGAACGGTAAGCCGCCAGCAGGATGGATGGCCGGTTCCATTGGTTTGCCAGTTGAATTTCTTCAAAAAGGGTGGTCAGGTGATCTTCAAATGGATCAAGCTTTTTGTTTTTGGCGGGAAGTTTTTGAGGGCTCATAGGTTGTCTCTTCTTCGTCTTTGCAGCGCTGAGATCGGCAGTCCCGTAGATGCCCTACGGGTGAAACGATCGATCCTCTGCTTTTCAAGTTTACCACGTCTGCCAGGCAGGCAGATTGACGCCAGATATGCTGGTCTGCCATGGTAAGTCTCAGACTGCCGCCAGATTTATGCGGCTTGGTTTCAGAAATGGGGGCGTTTTTGCGCTTATTTGCGTTACAAACAGACGAACTGGTCATTAATGACCAGAAGTGGTGGGGTATTTATACGCTACTGCAGCATCAAAAAGGGTGATCTGCGCGACATCTCTGGGCATTTTATAGACAAAATCATGAGGCAAAATGGGCATCAGGTGCTCCAAGTTTATGTATTTGATGAACTCAACAAAGCTACTAGAATGAGTGTAATTCAAGGGTCGCTGTTAACAATATTGATTTGAGCGGATCGGATAGGCTGGCAATTTGAAACCGATCCAGGAACCCCATCGGCTCAGCTAGCAAATGTAAGATGAACAATTGTATGCAGAAATCTGGTTGGAAAGTAATTAGTCCGGATGCGAATTTCCGTTAGCCCAACCAGCGGGATGTCAATTCAAAAACCGATCAAGTTGTTAGATAACTCATCAGGGAGTAAGCCATTGTTCTACGGCCAGTATTTTAGTTCAATTGATGAAAATAACCGCGTGGAGATCCCGGCGGGCTTTCGTGAATTGCTTGGGGGTCGGGTAGTGATCACGCAGGGTTTTGACCGCAATATTATGGCGTTGCCGGTGGAAGCTTTTCAGGACCTTTCCAAATTGGTGACGGCTTTGAATATTGCCAATCCGCTTGCCCGTGGTTTACTGAGAATGTTGCTGGGGAATGCCTCGTATGTGGATATCGACCAATCCGGGGTCATCAGCCTGACAGGCTCATTGAAAGAATTCGCCAAGCTGGGGTCTGAGGTTGTTTTGGTTGGGCAGGGCAAATACATTGAAGTCTGGTCTCAGGCATTATGGCATCAGCAGCAGATTGATTTACAGGATGCCGAAGCGAATTCGGAACGATTTATTTCTATGAATCTTGCCGGGCTGTGAAAACCATTTACCAATGCGGGCGTTCATCTTGAGAGGATTAAATGAGTAATTTTGATTATATCAAAGCAGCGGATTTTGATCGCGCCTGGTTGAATTTTGAGTTGGATCTGCCCCTCGAAACCGGATCAGATGGCAAACCCAACCCGTTCTATATTACCAGGCCAGGAGACCCGATTGCCGAGCTGGGGGATGCCCTCATGGCTCCTTTTTATCGCCCGCCAAAGTTCTTTTTCTCCGGTCATCGGGGTTGCGGAAAATCGACTGAATTGCTCCATTTAATGGCTAATCCCAAGATTCAGCAGAAATACTGGCCGATCAATTTCAGCATCCGGGATGAAGCCGACATTATCGATCTGGATTTTCGGGATATATTGCTGGCCGTGGGCGGGCGGATGTTTCGCGACTATCGCAAACAAGGTGGGGAATTGCCTGCGCGTTTGCTAAAAGATCTGGACAATTGGCGCGGCAAGGTCGAGGAAGAAGTGACGACCGTGACTTCTGGTCGCGTGTCAGGCTTCGAGGTCGGCGCGGGGATCGATGCCTTCTTTGCCAATGCCAGTATGAAGATGAAACTGGAGCCCACCACGCGCACCCTTATCCGGCAGGTGATCGATCGGGATGTCACGGGCCTAATCGATGTGATTAACAGTATTGCTGCTGCGGTCAAGGTCAAGGAGGGGCGCATTCCGCTGATCTTGATCGATGATTTGGACAAACCGAGCCTGGAGGAAGCCAAGGCAATTTTTCAGGAACGTCGCGAAATTTTAATGCAACCCAACTGCGCCATCGTTTATACGGTTTCAAGCGCATTGTTTTATAGCAAGGATTTTGACGCCATTCGGGATCAGGCTTTGTTCCTGCCGAATGTAAAGCTGCATACTCACAATTCCCCGGATCAGCATACCCCGGAAGGTTATGAAACCTTGCGTAGATTTGTGAGCCTGCGCATGGATGTCAGGCTGATTGAAAGCCAGGCTCTGGATGATGCCATAACGTATAGCGGTGGCGTCTTTAGAGAAATGGCGCGGATTATGCGCACTGCTATTGGCCGGGCGAGAAGGCGTAAAGCGAAACTGATCGAAAGTGTGGATGTGGAATGGGCTGCTACGGAAATTCGCAATGAGTATCGGCGCATCCTGGATAAAGAAGATCTTGACATATTAAGAAATATCCACGAGCAGAACCGCATGGAATATAACGATCGCATCCGACCCTTGCTGCAGTTGTTGGCTTTATTGGAATACCGAAATGGTGAAAATTGGTGCGACGTCCATCCTGTCTTGAGGAAATTATTGTATGAATGACCTTACCTCGGACATGAATGTGGATGTTGAAACCCTCGAAGATCAGCTTGATTCTATCTATTATGAGCTGGATCTGGCGCTCCGTTGGAAACGACCGTCAATTTTATTCGCGATTTACAAGTCTAAAGTTGTCCGCAAGTCGGCGCAAGCTTCGCTGGAAAAGGCAATTCTTGAATCCGGGCAAGAAGTCATTCATTACCAGATCGAATATGAAGAAAATTTAAACCTTACACAATTTGTTACTGAGATCGCACACAAAGAAAATGCGGTTTTTTACATTGACCCTTTGAACAGCGAAGGAAAAAATAGCCAGATCGGCCATCTGATCTCGATATTAAATTCCTGCCGCGGTTACCTGGTTGATCATCTCGTCCGGGTTGTTTTCTGGCTTACGGAGAATGAAGCATTAAACGTGGCCCATCAAGCGCCTGATTTTTGGGCTTCCCGCCATCGTGTATTTGATTTTGTCCATGATCCGGTTGCCGAAAAATCTGAACCTGTCGATCAGGCTGCATTCCGGCTGGAGAAAGGGAAAAATATGCCAGCGACCCGCTCAGTTGAATCCAGCGATGAAGATAATCCTGGCGCTTCCGCGCTTGTGCTTGACTTATCTGAAGGCGAAGAACCCACCATCAGTGGTATCAACCTGTTGTTGATGATGGGGGTTGCCAACTGGAAGGAAGGCAATCATGAAAAAGCCTGCGAACCGTTGCAGGCAGCCCTGGCGATTGCTAAGAGATCTGGTCATAAGGCTCACCAGGCTTTGTGCTATAAGGCAATCGCGTTGGTTAAATCTGACTCCGGTAAAAATGATGAGGCGATTCAAGCCTACAACCAGGTAGTCGCACTTGCGCCTGAGAATGTCACCATCTGGAACAACATCGGATCGCTGTACCAGAAGGTCGGGCAATTTGACCAGGCGTTTAATGCATTTAATCACGCGCTCAAGCAAGATCCCAACGACCCGGTCAGTTGGAACGGGCTTGGCAGTGTTTATGCCAGCACGGGGCAGTTGGATGATGCGATCGGTTGCTTTAGAAAAGCGATCCAATTTAATGCAGGTTATATGACTCCCTGGGTTAAATTGGGAAATGTTTTATTAAGGCAGAATCGAAATGAGGATGCCCTTTATGCATTTTTGAGGACCGTTGAAATGGATAATAAAAATGTTCATGCCTGGTCAGAAATTGGTAGCATATATTTCAAGGCCGGTTCTTTCGAACAGGCGGTTGATGCCTATAAAAAAGCCTTGATATTAGGGGTCGATTCTGCGGCATTATTTACCAATCTGGCTGACGCATATACCCATACAGGGAATTATGCCGAAGCGATTCTAAATTATCAAAAAGCGATCGAACGTGAAACGGATAACAATGAGAAGGCATCTTTGTGGAATAAGCTTGGCGATGTTTATCGCCGGGCAAGTGATTACGAATATGCTGTCTCGGCATATGAAACAGCCGATAAGCTTTCCACTACTTTGGGCGAGGTTGCCCTGGCGACCATGCCGGTGACAAAACCGGATGAGGCGCCTCAGGCTGTTGACCAAGAAATTGCCGCTGAAACCGTTCAGGATGTTGATCCTGACGAATCGCTGGCGCTGCTGGTTGTTGAAGAAATCCAGGCCCAGGCGGCGGGGCTCGAACAGACCAGCAAACCAGTTGCCAGTGCCTCAGCACCAGCTGTGCCTGCCCTGCAGCTGGTTGAAGACTTGCTTGAACCAGGCCTGGAACCAGCCAGCGCTATCCCCAGCCTGTCCCAGTCTAATCCCGCGAATGCGCAGCTTTGGACCCGGCTTGGCAGTAACTATATGAAAGCTGGAGCTACTGATCGGGCGATCGACGCGTATCACAAGGCGGTTAATCTGGATCCAAACAATGGACAGGCCTGCTGCACCCTGGCCCAGGCATACGCGCAAAAAATGGATTTGGCTGAAGCAGTCTCGTTTTATCGGAAGAGTGTTGAACTGTTCCAGAGTTATCAAGATAAAGCCCTTTCCTTAACCCGCATCGGTGATCTGTATCGTCAAATGAAAGAATTTGTCGATGCGCTTGAAGCTTTTGAACTTGCACTTGGTTTTGATCCTGATAACGCAACCATCTTATCTGGTTTATGCAAAATTCAAGAAGACCTGGACCAATTTAGTAGCCTACCAGGCAAGCCAGCCAACCTTGATTCGGATCACGACGATCAGCCGGTGGTGGAATCGATTGAAAACCCCGTGGTTGAGGTGGCTGTGGCCCAAGCGCCAGCCGAGGCAGTTGCTCCGATAAAAATAAATTTAAACAATGCCAATGTATGGAACGAGCTGGGAAATATCTTCGCTAAATCCAAGGCTTATGATGAGGCAGTCGATGCGTATAACAGGGCCATCGAATTGAACCCAGAATTTGGTTGGTCATACAGTAATCTGGCGCTGATCTTTGCCAGACAGGGTAAACGCGCTGAGGCGGTCAATTTGTATCAAAAAAGCATTGGGCTGCTCTGGGCTGATGCGGATAAGGCAGTTGCCTGGAATAGACTGGGGGACACCTACCGCCAGGCGGGAAATTATGCCGAAGCGATCGATGCATACCAGAATGCTGATCGACTAAACCAGGGAAATTATGCCACCGGTGCGATTCGCGAAGTAAATATTGAGCAGTTGTACCCCCATTTTGTTGCTTAGGCGAGGCGGTTATGAAAAGTTCCGAAATTTGGAATGAGCTGGGTAACACCTATTTCAAAGCGGGTGTTTTGGACAAAGCTATCGATGCTTATAGCAAAGCGATCGAGCAAAAGTCGCAGTTGGGTTGGTCGTATAGCAACCTGGCGGCAATTTATGTTCAACAACGCCGATTCTTGGATGCGATTCCTTTGTATCAAAAAAGCCTGGAGCTTTTCGCCAGCAATAAGGATCAGGCTGGCATCTGGGGGCGGCTTGGCAATGTATATCACCAATTGAATGAATATGGTAAGGCTATCCAGGCTTTCCAAAAGGCGGATGAGCTGGTGCATTTGCCGGCTTCGCCAAAGATCAGCCCAATCCTTTCACCTGACAAAACCAACCCTGAACCTGAGGCGGATCATCCGGGTGGCAAGAGCATGGAACCCATGACCCAGGTCGGGCAGGATGAATCTGCTCAGCTTACCTTTCCTGGAGAGGGCGAAGAAACTTTTGGCGCTGACATGCAACCAGCCTTTCCAGGATCGGAATTTTTAAAAGAAGATTTGAGTAAAGTCGACGATGGCATTCAACAAAACGCCACGACCTGGAATGAACTCGGTCTGATCCTCTTCAAAGTTGGCAATTATGATGATGCAATTGATGCCTACGAGAAAGCCATTGAATTGGATCCAGCCATTGGTTATTTCCATAGCAACCTGGGACAGGTATATGTTGCCCAGGGTAGGCTTGGCGAGGCGCTCGATAATTATGAAAAAAGCATCCTTCTGCTTTCCAATACCAGGGATCAGGCAGTTTGTTGGACCAGGCTCGGGGATATTTACCGCCAATTGAGCCAATTTGACGAGGCTACAGCGGCCTACCAGCTTGCAGATGCGTTGAACCAGACGACAGTCATCCCGACCAATGAATTTCGCCAGGTAAACCTTGCCCAGATTATGACAAATCCTGGCCGAGCGCGGAATTGGGGTGATATGGATGATCTGGTTATCTCTATTCAGGTGCACGGCATTATCCAACCACTGATTGTTTGCCCGGTGAACAATGAATCGGGCAAATATTTATTAATTGCTGGCCGGCGGCGATTGGAAGCAGCGCGGCTGGCCAGCTTGAAGGAAGTTCCGGTCATCGTGCGGCAGGCGAATGACCAGGAAATTCTGGAGCTTTCGATCAACGAAAATATTCACACGGCGGCAATCAATCCATTTGAGTTGGCTAAAGGCTATCGACAAATGGCTAATAAATTTGATCTCACCGTGGAAGAAATCGCTGCGCGGGTCGGGAGAAGCTGTCATTCGGTGGCGAATGCGATGAAGGCCAGCGAGCTTCCTGATGATCCGCGACAGCTCTTGCAGGATAAGGGCCGAGTGGGTACGCAGCCACTGGCGGAAACTCAATCCTTGCACAATAATTCCAGGGTTGAACCGCTTCTAGATCAGATTCAACCGGCGAAAATTGAGATGAATAGCGTCAAGACAGGCGAAAACGCTCAACCGGATCCTTCGCCTGCGCTTTGGTATATAGAAGCTGAAAATGAAAGCGTTGCAACGCGGGCGGAGGAAGATTCTTATCCCGAGAATACTTCGCTGCTGACCAGGGCGCGTCATGTTTTGAAGGGTAATCCACGCGCCAAGCGCCTTTGGGTAGTCCCATCTTATCGAGCATAAGCGGAGGAATCTATGAATAGCATTGATGTTTGGAATGATCTTGGAAATCTTTACTTAAAAGGAAACGCCATTAATGCGGCGGTAGATGCGTACAACAAAGCGCTTGATCAGGGTTATCAAACGGCTGAAATTTACAATAATTTAGCGGGTGCTTATGCGAGTCAGGGAAACATGAACGATTCCATCCCGTTATATCAAAAAAGCATCGAGCTGCTCTCTGATCAGAAAGAAAAAGCCCTGGTGTATACGCGTCTCGGGGATTGCTACCGGCGATTAGCCGATTTTGATAACGCCATCGCGGCCTTTAAAACAGCAATTGATATCGAACCGGGGAATCCAGCCTTATGTGTCGGGCTGGGTGAGGTTCAGCGTGACCTGGAGAAGCTGTGTGGTTTTGATCAAGAGGCCGAAACTTTGGCCAGTGAAGAATTTCAGCCGCTCAATGCTGGTGAGACAACCAGCAGCTCATCATTCCCTGGCGAATTGCTGGAAGTGCCAGAAGAATTGACCGAGGAAACAAACCTATCCTCCGTCGCCATCGATGATCTGCCCGCTGCTCTTGGACTCGATCACAGTCAGGTGAGTGCTGAAATGCCGGTTGAGGCAGGTGACATTTCCGAACAGATCGAGGCGCCCCTTTCGAATGATTTTGTTTCAGAGGTCAACGAAGAAGTGAGTGTGGCTTGCATAACGGATGACAGCCAGAATCTGGATGGTGGCGATAGTCGCGAAAAAGCGGAGGGGGTCAGGGTAACCCTGTTGCTGACCATGGGTATCATGCATTGGAGAAATGGTAACCTTGAAGAAGCCGATAGCATTCTTCAGTCGGCTATAGATGGTTCGGTCAAAATTAAAAACAATTGGTTTGAAGCGCTTTCCTGGCATGCGCTTGCGCTCGTAAAAACTGCCCTCGGCGATATTGAGGCTGCCATCCATGCCTATTTGCAAGCGGTGGAACTTGCCCCTGATCAGATTTCCCCCTGGAATAACCTTGGAAACCTGTATGGCCATTTGGGCTGCAATGATAATGCCATGGCAGCCTTCCAAAAAGCGATCCGGCAATACCCCGAGGATTCGACGAGTTGGGATGGCCTGGGCGATATTTATACGAAATTGGGGCGACTTGAGGACGCGATTGCCGCTTATCAATTGGGAAATGTCTTTGAGAAAAAAGCCCAGGGTGAAGATGCAATCACGGCGTATGAAAAAGCCTTCGATTTCTATCATTTTACGATTTCATCTTTTGAAGATGAAATCTCAAGGACTCAGGATGATTTGGAGCATTTGCAGGCAGCCGAGGCATTTGAAGCAGATGTTCAGCCGCTGGAAGATCTGGGGATAGCGGAGCCCAGTCCTGAGATTTTGGCCGCATCGACGCCTGAGATGATTGACTTGGATGGCGGCGACCCGGATGACGAGAATTTTGAGGCATCAGCTCCATTCGAGCCGGTTGTCGCTGAGAACATAGCAGAATCTGGTAGTTGCCAACAAATCGATGAGGCCGAAGCTGGGCTGACTTCCTTCCAGGACAGCATGGATGAGGAGATCGCAACGTCGGATGGGACAGTTGCAGAATTCGGGCTGCCGGGCGATGATGAAGAAGGAATCAGCCTGCAATCTGCCCAGCCTGCTGTGGAGGAAATGACTGTTGAGCCTGAAATCTCAGTTGAGCCTGCAATCGCTCTGGAAGATGAGAGTCTGCCTCCAATCATCTCTGAAGAACCGGTGCCCGTGCTCGATCCGGAAGGAATTGCTGGGAAAATTGCATCGTATGAAGCCGTTGTCAGGGAAAACCCAAAGAATGACCGCGCCTGGGACAAGCTTGGCAATTATTACCGGATCACGCAACGGAATGGCGAGGCCATTCACGCTCTTCAGCAAGCGATTGCGCTTGAACCGGAAAAATATGTTTATTATTACCAGTTGGGTTCCTTGTTGGCCGCAGAAGGAAAATATGAGGAGGCGATTGGCGCAATTCAAAAAGTGATTGACTTAAATCCGTCCTTCAATTTTGCGCATTGTGCCTTAGCCAGCTATTTGCGCAAAATGGGTCGGGATGATGAAGCTCAAGAACACATCGCGATTGCCTTGCCCCATATGGAAAATGAAAAAGAATATGACCGGGCCTGTTTTGAATCGATTTGCGGAAATATTGACAAGACGTTGGAACTACTCTCCATAGCCCTGGAGAAAAAGCAAACCACCCTTGAATTTATCCGGCGTGACCAGGATCTGGATTTTGTTCGCCAGGATTCGCGCTATAAGATATTCGAAACCAGGTTTTCGCAAAGCGTTGTTGAATATTAAATAGATGTTTCTGCTCAGCCATTGAAAATTGAACGCGGATTTCGCGGATTCGACGGATTTACGCGGACATTTTAATTTTTCTTCTTTCTTTCTGATTGTCTTGATAGGGTTTGCATATTATTACAAAAAAATAATCAGCGAGAATTTGCCAAATCAGATCTTATCCGCGTTCTAATCTGCATAGAAACGCAAAGAGCCTGAGAAAGTAACAAATAAATCTTGGATTTGGGATCAGAACTCGGTATAATTATCGTGAGCCATGTTCTTCCCGAAGGACCTAAATGGTTTTCGAAAAGTCCAGGAGTGATGCGCTTTGCTGCGAATTAGAAACCCTGTTTCGTGCCGGGCAGAGATTATTGTGGCCAGGGTTTGAAAAATTCACATATCGGGAAGACGTGGCGCCATGTGCCGGTTTATGCTTGCAGAAGGAGTTAAAATGTCTCCAGTTGTTCGAATTGTTCGGACGCGAGCGGATGTGGATATTCGTTCTGGACCCAAATCCAGCGCGAGTATTTTGGATCGCCTTCCCGCTGATTGCCCAGTTGAAGTTCTTGAGGAAAATGAGGGTTGGTTCAAAGTCAAACCTAGACGTATGATCCATGGCGTTTCAGGTTATTTGCCAGAGGCCGCGCTTACCTTTCCTGTCCCCGCCAGAGACCCAATTTTTCCCGTTATTCTGGGGGCGAGTGGCTCGAAAGCGGCTTTATTTGTGCCACCTTCATTGCTGGTAAAGACATTTTTGCAATGGCTGACCGTTGGTGGCAAGCCGGAATGGATTTTGGAAAAGACCTGGTCTGAATTGACCAGTGACCAGCAGACTGAGCTGGTTGAAAAAGTACACGCTGTCAGCATCGGGAATCAACCTGCTTGGGATGATTGGGTGGCGGGGCTGAAAACGAATTTGCGCTCTGATGATGCTGTCATGGCTGAATGGATTGTGACCCTGGAAGGCGGGCGCGAGGTTTATGCGATCCGGGATCATTACGTTTATATAAAACCGCTTCAGGATGAGAGTTATTTTGGATGTGCGCTCAAAGGGCAGGTCATGTGTTGGTCCGGTGCGGTCCGCTGCCGTGACAAGGACGGGAAGCGCACGAATTTTTACGAGGTTGATTTTTACCGGATGAGCAGGTATTTGCATGGTTGGTTCCGCGCGGATATCGTTGCTGATTACATCTTCCCCACCCCAGAGCTTGACCCTGCGATTGAAAGCAATGCTCAAACTGTATTCGATTTAACCAAAAGAATTTTACGGCACCCTGAAGATCAGGCGATTGCGGATGGCAAGAAAAAAGGTTATAGCGCTTCCCAGTACATTGATGTTTTTGCAGCTACCAATAAACATCTATACCACTATTCTCTTTGTGGAGAGTTTTGTGTGGCAACTTTGAGTGGGAAGGATGTCCTGCCTATGCTAAAGGCATGGTTGGATAGCAAATATTGGCGGGCGCCCTCGATCCTGAAGGATCCTCACGAGGGGACCTGCGCCGCTGATCTGCAATCCCTGTTGGAAGTTTCGGGCTTAAAAGGTGAAATATACACATCGATCCCCACCACCCCCCAAAAGATCAAGGAAAGGCTGGATTCAGGCCAGTTTGCCATTGTCGGTTGTGGTATTAATAGCGGCGGCAAGGTCAAGGCAGATGGGAAAATCCGACATTGGGTGATTCTCGAGGATCTTATCCCCTGTGGGAACAGCGGTTGGGTGCGTGTCTACAACCCGTTTATGAACCGGGAGGAAGTTTATAACTACAGCTTATTTATGACCTCTGCCGGAGTCGGGGCTGGACTTTGGATTACTCCAGGTTCTTAACCATCACCCCTGAATATAAAATCGGTTTTACCCCCATTCAATTTCATCCTTCACGGTGTAACTCAACTACACCGTGAAGGATGAAATTTTATTTACTCCTCAGGCGCGAAATTCAGACCAGATAACTTAATGCCCCTCCATCCAGTTTCGGCGGAGCTGAAATCGCTGCAATGGCTGCCATTACAGGCCTTAACCCAGTAGGTATAGGTTACACCGGGTGATGCCCAGATATCAGCGCCGCCAGGGCTGGAGATGACAAGACCAGCTTCGGGGATTTTGACTCCTCCCAGGCTCTCAGAACGAAAGGCAAGATAGGAAGTGGCTCCACTGACTGCAGGCCAGCTGGCCAGCACTTTATCCGCGTAGGTTCCATCGCTGGCGGTGACGACCGGTGGGGTGATGCCCCGCCAACCTGGTTCTGGAGTGCTAAGTTCGCTACACCCGCTGGCGTCGCAAGCCTTGACCCAGTAGTAATAAGTTATCCCAGGGATTGCCCAGACGTCGGCGCCGCTCAGACCAAGAATGGAAACACCACTCGTTGGGATTTTTTCTCCATCCAGGCGTTCAGATCGATAGGCAATATAGGATGTAGCACCGCTCGAGGCCGCCCAACTGACATTTACCCCGGCCGGGTCTGTTCCCTCGCTGGCGGTTACGACCGGCGGGACCAGGACACTGGTGTTCGTTTGCCCTGAGTCATTATTGACCTTCAACCCAGATGCATCTACCGCTTCGAAATCATTTCCGCTTAGAACATCCAGCAAATGCAGCATGTCGTTGTCCCAACGAGGATCTGGAGCGCCCGACACATACCAATCCGCCCCATTATCAGCCAGGATGATTCCGTAGTTTTTCATGGCGCGCAAAATAACCTGCATTTCAGGCGGGAAACCGGAAATATCAAACCCTGCTTTCAAACGGAACCGTGCGCCCATCGGCGGGATTTGCGCAGCACCCGCATCGTTTGCGGTTAAATGGCGCGCGGGCCAGATATACCCGTTTGTTTGGGAAGCTGTGAAACGAATGGCATGGTTAATGCTGCCGCTGACAATTTCATCATAACGCACCAGGCCAGGCAGCATCGGCAAACCAGCAGCATCTGCTGATGTCCATGTATCGGGGCGCAGGTTGTTTGAATTCAAGTTCCAGATTGCGCCAGAGCCAGCCTGCCAACTACCGCCAGAATAACTGGCATCGTAGATTTCATACAGGATGCAGGTACTGCTATCCACAATCAGGATATGATGATCACTACCAAATTCGATCAACGGACTGGCCGGGATCGGATATGGACCTGGATCAGACTCATCTGGATAATAAAATGAGACTGGTACCTTGGGAATGCTCCCATCCACAATATTAAACGGGATCCCAATCGGACCTCCGTCCCAGGTTCCAGAACCAAAATCCATGTGGAAACCTGTCGTCCGGCCAATGTTATCAACCCACTGGTTAGAAAGCGCATGAACAGGAAGACTGTCGATGCGTGCATTCCAGATATTATTTGCCGGAAAGAAAGAACAACCTGCAAGCGCAGCGGATAAGCCTGCAGGTTCAAGCATATTTGATAAATTTGAGGGCTCAGGGTTCGGCGCAGCCAGGACAGCGTTATTGATCAATAGTGATAGGACAATCAGGCAGATCGCGAGACTTGAAAACCAGCGGATGATTTGAAAGCGCCGGGATTGCATAAGTTTCCTCCTGGATAGTGAAATGCGAAAATGGGATGTACTTTGTTCTCAATATAATTATACGACCTTGGCTGACTTTACCAAACAGATTGCAGCTACCAGTATAAAATATCCGTCCTTGCGAGCATCAATGCAAGGACGGATATTTTTGTCACAAAATTAATTTCCGCTTACTTCGCTAACGCCAGCCAACTTCTGGGGTACTGTAGTCACTACATCCGGCGGTATTGCAAGCTTTAACCCAATAAAAATAGGTCACACCAGCAACCGCCAAAGTATCTGAGCCGCCCAGGGCAGTCGTCGGATATCCGTCCGGGGGAAGCTTGACCCCGGCTAGGCTGTATGCGCGGAAGACCAAATAGTAAGTGGCCCCGCTCGAGGCGGTCCAGCTCACATTCACTCCGCTCGTAACTGTCCCCTTGCTCGCAGTCACGACCGGTGGGGTAAGCGCATCGCCTATGGCTCGCCAGCCGAATTCTGCAGTGCTGAAATCACTACAACCGGTGACATTACAGGCTTTGACCCAGTAGACATAGGTCATACCGGGAGTCGCCAGGGTATCCAGGCCACCGAGTCCGGCTATGGGGTATCCACTTGGGGGAGACTTGGTCCCAGCCATACTATCCGCACGGAATACCAGGTAGTAAGTGGCCCCAGTCGAAGCAGTCCAACTTACATTCACCCCGGTTGTATCAGTTCCATCACTGGCAGTCACAACTGGCGGGGTCAGGGCAGCAGCCGCGCCGCGCCAGCCAACTTCAGGGGCGCTAAAGTCACTGCAAGCAGTGGCATTACAAGCTTTGACCCAGTAGACATAGGAGACGCCGGGAGCCGCCAGAGTATCTGTACCACCCAGGGCGGAAGTTGGATAACCACTCGGAGGCAGCTTGGCTCCGGCCATGCTGTCTGCGCGGTAAACTAAATAAGAAGTAGCTCCGCTCGAGGCAGTCCAACTGACCACTACACCGGTCGTATCGGTTCCATCGCTGGCGGTCACGACGGGAGGAGTCAGGCTAGTACTGCCCCCCGCAAGATTCACAATGCTAACAGATTGAAGGACCAACCCTGCATAACTTCCGCCCCAAGTCATGTTGTGGTCGGCGTAATCCCAGGTATCGTGTAGATAGACCTGATTGTCGGTGCCATAGCCAATACCGACAACGGTATGACCTTTGAGGTTGAGCATTACCGGCCGGCCAGCGTCAATTTCAGCCATATATTGGGAGAAATTAAAACCTCCCGCGATAGAATTGTCCGTTCTCTGGTTGTAACAGTCCGTAACGGTGTAGCCCCTGGCCTGGTAAAAATTTTTTCTTCCGACGGTGCCATCGGGTACTCCTGCATCTTCCATCTCAGTACAGGATAGCCGCGCCCCGGAGCTTGTGTAGTTAAAGAATGTGGTTGACCCGTCAATGTTACCGTAATAAGACTGACTGGTTCTCATGTAATCGCCAATCGCCTCTCCGTAGGAATGTTCTGCCCGCCCGGCTGTAATGTAGGGGTCTGTGGCAGCGCTGTTCTCTTGTATCCAATAGTCATCGAGAGAACCGAGGGCGCTCCGGCCATCAACACCGGATTTTGTGCCAGCCAACGGGTTGCCTCGATAGGTTTTAAACCCATCTGACCAGGTTGGCCAGGAACTGTTGGTCAATGGCATTACACCGCCATCGGTGGGTCCGCTATACATGTTTGGGAAACCCGTGCGGTCATAATATCCAGCGATCATGGAAGCTGAAACCGCCGAACAGCCAAAAGCCCAATCGAAGGCGGGCACGGTCAAGATATTTGCTCCGGCTTTTTCCGGTCCAACCAACAAAACGGCCTGGCGCTGAGCCTCAAAGCCGGGCGGCGGCGATGACGGGCCATTAATGACAATTTTATCAAGCTGCGTTCCGTCCGAAAGTGCGAACGTGCTGACGCTGTAGTAAGGATTGGGCTCGGGTGTTGCTGCTCCCTGGGCATGGGCAACCGGTAAACCGCCAAAGCTCAAAAAAAGGAGTAGAACGATCCCGCCCAACCCGATCAGAAACCAACGAATTCGAATTTTGGATGTGACCTGCATGGCATTTCTCCTTGTGTGGAACGAGTTGAATAAAGATATCTTAGTCCGGCACTTGTTGACGTGCATTTAATAAAAAATACCTGAAAAAAATTAAGCGTTATCTAATTATACAAATAAATGCCACATTAAAACAATACCTTTTCACTTTACGTTTTGCTAACAGTTGATAGCCTAATCCCGCCAAAAATATCCATCTACGTTGCGCAGCGCAGGATGGCTGTAAAGGTGGTGCCTGCTGAGCTGCTGCTGGTCAGATTGATACTGCCTCCCAGGCCTTCGAGGATTGACTTAACAATATACAGACCTACCCCACTGCCGGGAATTTCTGCAATAGTTACATTGCGCGTTCGGAAGAAGCGCTCAAATAAATGCGACGCTTCATTGGCTGGGATCCCCATGCCCTGATCAATGATCGCAACCTGCATAGACTGTCCCTGCTGTATGGCATGGATTTTGATGATACTGCCCTCAGGTGAGAATTTGATCGCATTATTGATCAGATTGATGAAAACTTGTTGAAGACCGCTTTTATCTCCGAGGATTTTGGGCGCGGATTCAGGAATGGATAATTCTATTGAAATATTCTTTTTCCTGGCGATAGGTTTTATGGCTGTAATCGACTCTTGCAGAATGACGGCCAGGTCGGTGGGCGCAATCTCCAGGTTCATCTTGCCGCTTTCAAGACGCCCAGCGATCAGTAACCGGTCGATTAGAATTTTTTGACGGTTCAATTCGCTATTGAGGATTTGCCAGTAATCTTCGATTTCCTGGGGTAGACCTCCGCCCTGGATTAATTCGGTCATCAAAATTGCGGAAGTGACGGGAGTGCGCAGCTCGTGGGATGCCTGGTTAATAAAATCGGACTTCATCTGCTTCAATTCGACCTGATCGGTCACATCACGGATCACGATCAAAGCTTCTTGGGGATCGATCGGGTCGAGACGGGACTCGTATACTTTATTGCTAAAGGGGAGTTCGAATTCTTCCAATAAAAATGATCTCAGGAAGCGCCTTTTATTTCCGTTGTGAATGATCTTTTTGACGATGTTTTTGGGCCAGATATCTGAGAGCATTTTTCCGGTGATCGCGTCGCGGTTGATGAAAAGCGGGTGATCTTTTCGGGACGTGTAATCCAGGATTTTCCCGCTCGCATCAATGCGGATGACCAGGTCAGGCAGGGCCTGGAGGATTATGCGGTTTCGGGCTTCGTTTTCCCGGAATTTTTCATCGAAACGGCTCCGTTCGATGATTGCTCCGATCAGGTTGGTTGAGATTCGCAGCGCGTCTCGTTGGGCGAGGGTCCAGGCTCGTTCTTTTTCCAAATCAATCAATCCAAGATAGCCCTTGGATGGGTCGGTCTGATTGATGGGTAAGATGGCGAGCGAAGAAGATAGTTTTTCTGCTGGCGCGCTGCTCAGGTTCGCGGTTTCAAGAAACAGGCCGTCTTGCGCCTGACCGATTCGAACCAGGTACGTGTCGAGCGCGGCTGTAATATCCTGATCGGCCGAGCCTGTCTTATTCCATGCATAGGTAAACTTAACTGTGGGATTGTTATCACTAATGTCGATATCAAACAGAACGCAATAGGATACCCCGGCCGCATTGCCAAGGGAAGCCAAAATATCGCTGATGTTTTCATCAATGTTGGCAGAGCGCAGCAGGCGCGCTGCAGCTAAACTGACCGCTACCAGAATGCGATCGTGAATGGGTGGCGCCAGTTCGCTGGCCGGAAAATTTTCATTTTCCCAGCTTCCTGGTTTGGGATTAGGGTTGTTTTCCGGTTGTGCTTCTGGAAAGTCGCCACGGTTTGCGCCGGGATAATCATTTTCATGCATCAGGAGCTTCCGTCTCTTCAGGCGGGATCTGCAGCTCTACGCAGAATCCGGATGCACAAGGGATAAATTCGACCTTGCCCCCATTCAGGTTGGCGACAGATCTCGCGATCGTCAGACCTACCCCCAAACCTTCATATTCGCGGCTATCCCCCTGGCTGATTTGGTAGAACCGGTCGAATACTTTTTCCATGAGGTGTTTGGGGATCCCCGGGCCCTGGTCGCAGACCTGGACTGTTACGCCTCCGCTGCCAGTGGAAATGATGATCACTTTTATCTCCCCGCCAGGTGGGCTGAATTTAAATGCATTATCGGTGAGGTGAATTACGGCGTGAATGAATTCAGCGCGGGGCGCGCGGATAGGATCCTGGGTCTGCAGCTCAAAAATAAGTTCGAGCTTTTTGTCTTTATAACGCTCCAGCCTTTTGTTGATGGTATTTACCAGATGCAGTTGTGGGTCGATAGACTGCCGGAAATTATTCAATTGATTTTGGTCAATATTTGTCAGGATAATAAAATCGGATACCAGGGATTCTAACCTGTCAAGATTCGATAATGCCACTTTGATAAATTCAATTTGCTGGGCCGGATCCTCAAATTTTTGCGAAACAGCCAGTTGCAAAGGCATGACGATGTTTGTCAGCGGGGTTCGAATTTCATGATGGATATTCTGTAAAATTTCGCGGCGCAATTTATCCATTTCTTCGGCAGCGCTCTGTTTCATTTGTTCGCGTCCCCGCGCCTGTTCTGCCTCAACTCGCCGAAAAATCGCTTCGATGCGGACTAACAGTTCTTCGGTTTTGAATGGTTTGGTGATGTAATCATCTGCGCCATGGCGAATGCCCCGGATCCGATCGCTGACCTCGCTGCGCGCGGTTAGATAGATGAATGGGATCCCTGCCATCTCGGGTTCCTGGCTTAGAATTTTTTTGACTTCAAATCCGTTGGGGGGCGGCATCATTATGTCCGAAAGGATCAGGTCTGGTTGCATCGCCCGCGCCAGGGCCAGTCCATCGTTGCCATTGCTCGCTGAAATCACCTGGTAGCCATGCCGGCGCATCATGGCAGATAGGCCCACCAGCAAGGAAGGCTCATCGTCAATTATGAGGATTGTTTTGCTATTCTCCATCTTACTTATCCTCTTTTTCCCGGATTTGTTTTCAGCCAGATTGGAGGCAGGGTCATCGGGGAAAGTTGCTTCTCTGGCAATGCCGGCAGCTTCGCGAGAAAGCGTGGTGTGAGCGATAATCAGATTCGCCTGTTGCCGTGGTCAATAGGGGTTGGTTTATTGGTTTCATTTTAACCTGTTTTGAAAACTTATTTGTATGTTTTTAGAAACAAGAATTCAGAACTCAGGGTAAAATATAATTATATACATTTATGACACGCTTGATGAGTCTGTACGGGAATTGAAACTACAGGTTTTCCTGATAGATGGTAAAGTTGTCTTAATTAACCCCTAGATTGTACCTGCACTGACAGGGAGAAGCATGAAACTAAAGATAATATTTTCATCGACGATAGTACGTTATGTTTTGATAGGGGTTGGCTTCGGGATCATGTTCCCGGTTTGGGGTTTTATCTTTGAAATATATTCGAGAGAATTAGCCTTCTCGTTTGCTTCTCTGGCCAGTATCCAAGCTGCGAATAACTTGATGTGGATGATTGAAACAGCCCCATTGTTTCTGGGGATTTCTTTTGGTCTGGCTGGTTATCGTCAGGATCAATTAGAAAAACTAACCGCTAACCTGGATCAGCGACTGAAGGAAGGGACTGCCGAGCTGGTCTCCGCCAATCTTCGGCTTGAGCAAGATGTCTACGTGCTGCGACAGTTGGAATCTGTTATTGAGCGCGGAAAAAAAGAATGGGAAACTATTTTCGACTCCATTTCGGACATGATCTTTATGGTGGATGCGGATGGCATTATCATGCGCTGTAACCGCGCCGTGATCGAGAATTTCCATATCTCATTCACCGAAACGACCGGGAAAGCATTGCTTGGCTTGGTCTTTCCGGATGATCCACAGGCCGAATTGAAACTGGGAAGCATTCAAATCCCGCATGTTGCTGGTTTTTATGATCTTTCTGCAAAAACCTTTGAATTGGATCGGGGTATCCAGCGAACGATTTATGTTTTTCATGATATGACTGAGCGCAAACAAGCTGAGGCAGCCCTGGCCGATGAGCGCAACCTTCTGCGGACATTGATCGATAATTTACCCGACCGCGTTTATGTGAAAGATGTCGGAGGACGGAAAACAATCTCCAACAACGCGGACTGGCGGAGCTCTGGTGGGCAAACGCCTCAGGATGTTCTTGGGAAAACGGATTTTGATATGTATCCACCCGAGCTGGCGGCTGATTATTGGGCTGTGGATAAAGCCGTGATCGAGACAGGTACAACGATATCGAATCGAGAAGAACCGGGACGGGACGAACACGGTAATCTTGTCTGGATTCTGACAACGAAGGCTCCGCTGCGTGACACCAAGGGCCAAATCTTGGGCCTGGTAGGGATTGGCCGGGATATCACCGAGAAGAAGCACGCGGAAGCGGAACTTCTCCATGAAAAACAATTCCTGGAGGCTTTGAATCTTAACAGCCCAGTTGCAATCGTCGTACTGGATGAAAAGGACAATATAGTTTCCAGCAACCCGGCATTTGAAGAATTATATGGTTATTCAACGTTAGAAATTATTGGAAAAAACCTGGACACACTTATTACGACGCCAGAAACAATCGACGAAGCGCTTCTGTTTACTCAACAAGCCAAGTCGGTTTCCATCCATAGCATCGGGAAACGCTGTAGAAAAGATGGGGGCTTTGTCACTGTTGAAATATTTGGCGTGCCTGTCACCGTCGCCGGCAAAAAAGCAGGCACCCTGGCAATTTATCATGACATCTCTGAGCTGGACAAGGCTCGAAAAGAAGCTGAACAAGCTAATGTGGCCAAAAGCGAA
>CAZHWV010000022.1:0-40695 GCA_964536185.1 uncultured Anaerolinea sp.
CGTTGTCCTGCTGCTCCAGCATTTTGTCGACAAAAACGGGACATCCTATACGGTCCAGCAGAGTACGCCTGTGCTCACCGCAAGCGCAGCTGTGCCAGTTTTCGTACTGTCCGATATCCGCATGGGCTTGGGTGCGTTGGGAGGACATTTAGTCAGCGGTTATGCTCATGGAGAGGCCGCGGCGCAAATGGTTGTGAAGATACTCAACGGCACTGAGGTCAGCGCCATCCGTGTGCTGCTGGACAGCCCGAACAAATACATTTTCGATTACAGCGTCATGCAGCGTTTCAACATTGCCGAGAGCGCAGTGCCTTCGGGAAGCATTCTGATCAACAAACCGGTTTCGGCAATGGATCGATACGGCTTTGAGATCCTGGCGATTATTGGTGCTTTCATTGTTTTATGCGGAATTCTAGTCTACCTGCTGCTTGAAATCAGGTCCCGCAAGAAAACTGAACAGGCGCTCAGGTTAATGCGCATTAGCGTGGAATCTGCCTCGGATGCGCTCTTCTGGATGACACCGGACGCCTGCATCGTGGATGTCAACCAGGCGGCCTGCCGCTCGCTCGGCTATACGCGCCAGGAGTTGCTGGCACTGCTCATTCCGGATGTGGATGTTCACTACACCCTTGAAATCTGGCAGCAGCATTTTTCTGACCTGCGCGAGCACGGCACCTTAATGTTTGAGACCGAGCATCGAACGAAAGATGGCCGGGTCTTCCCGGTCGAAATTGTCGCCAATTATGTCAAGTTTGGGGCTGAAGAACATAACTGCGCTTTTGTGCGTGATATCAGCGAGCGTAAGCGTGTGGAAGCAGAACTTGTGATTAGCGAGACCAGATTTCGCGAGATTATTACTGTGTCCCCGGTGCCTATGGCGTTGAATGATACGCGTCAGATCATCACATTCTTGAACCCGGCTTTTGTTCAAACGTTTGGATATACTCTGGATGATATCCCTACCCTTGCAGATTGGTGGCCAAAAGCTTATCCTGACTGTGAATACCGGCAATGGGTGGCTGATACCTGGCAAGCCGAGTTTGAAAATATGAAACGGACAGGGGCAGCCTTCTCGCCTATGGAAATAGAAGTTAATTGCAAAAATGGAACCTGCAAAACTGTGCTGGCCAGCGCTGCTTCGTTTTTTGATTCAACCTCGGGCAACCACCTGGTGGTCTTGTATGACATTAGCGAGCGTAAACAGGCCGAAAATTTGATATTGAGAGGCGAGCAAAGGCTCCGCAATGTTATTAATGGAACGAATGCGGGTATATGGGAGTGGAATGTCCAGACCGGAGAAACAACACTCGATGAGAAATCGGCGGCAATCCTGGGTTATTCCGTGGATGAATTGCGGCCGCTCAGCATTGAAGCCTGGATGCGGTTGAAACATCCGGAAGACATGCAAGCATCAAGTGAACTTTTGCAAAAGCATTTGCGAGGAGAGATCGATTACTATTCATTCGAAACTCGAATGAAGCATAAGGACGGGCATTGGGTTTGGGTGCTTGGTCGCGGCAAGATCATTGAATGGGATAATGAAGGAGAACCCTTGTGGATCTTCGGTACCCACATGGACATCAGCGAACGTAAGCAAGCCGAAGATGAAATTCGCCGGCTGAATATTGAGCTGGAAGAACGCGTCATTCGCCGTACAGCCCAACTTGAGGCCTCCAACAAAGAATTGGAAGCCTTTGCATACTCCGTCTCGCACGACTTGCGCGCCCCTTTGCGCGCCATGGAAGGTTTTAGCAGCGCCTTGTTGACCAGCTATAAAGATCAAGTAGACGAACAGGGACAACACTACCTGGAGCGTATCCAGCAGGCTTCCCAGCGCATGGGACAATTGATCAGTGATTTGCTCAGCCTTTCTCGGATCACGCGCAGTGAACTCACCAGCCAACGTGTGGATCTCTGCGACCTGGCGCGCGATATTCACGCCGAATTAAAAAAGCATGACCCCGATCGGCAGGTGATATTTATTCTTGATGAAGCGTTAATTGTCCAGGGCGATTCGCATCTGCTGCGCATTGCTCTGAAAAACTTGCTCGAGAATGCCTGGAAATTCAGCGCAACACGTCACTTGGCCACTATCCAAGTCGGGCAAATGACTTTGGCAGATTATAATTTGAAGAATTCAGATTGGGATTCCCGTCTCCCTCAATCGGAATTCTCAAAACGCCCCGAATCTTTTTCAGGAAACCTGCAATCTAAAATCTATTACGTCAGTGATAACGGGGTCGGTTTTGACATGGCTTATACCAATAAATTATTTACCCCATTTCAACGTTTGCATGCGATGCATGAATTTCCCGGCACCGGCATTGGGTTAGCCATCGTTCAACGGATTATCACCCGTCACGGTGGGCGCATCTGGCCTATCGCCCAGGTGGGACACGGCGCATCGTTCTATTTCACCATCGGAGGTAGCGCATGAATTCTAAGATCATTCTGCTCGTTGAAGATAATCCGGACGACGAGGAATTGACCCTGCTCGCCCTTAAGGAAGGCAAAATTCTCAATGAGGTGATCGTTGCCCGTGACGGTGTCGAAGCCCTGGATTATCTTTTTGCCACGGGTAAATACCGTGACCGCGAGGTGTCACGCCTGCCGCAACTCATCTTACTCGATCTGAAACTTCCCAAAATGGATGGACTGGAAGTGCTTAAGCGCCTGCGCGCGGACCCGCGCACCGCCTTACTTCGGGTGGTTATACTGACATCCTCCAGCGAAGAAGGGGACATTGTTGCCAGTTATCGCCTGGGTGCCAATAGCTATGTGCGCAAGCCGGTTGAATTCCACCAGTTTGCTACCGCGGTCAAAGAACTGGGGTTATACTGGCTTTTACTCAATGAGACTCCGCGTTTGAAAGAGGATAGTAGCGAGTTATGATATACTTTAATAGACGAGGTGTTCTATGTTTGACGATCTAAGAAATATTGCTGATGACCAGTCCAGCTTCACGAATGATAGTGATGCGGATCTCGAATTAATGCTGGAAAAAAAACCCCCTAAAAAGAACCAGGGTTTTAAGCTTGGAGGAAAAAACTTCCTCGGGATGAATGCTTTTCAACGTTTTATGATCTCTGCATTGTTGTTTTTGCTGGTCTGCATAATGGGCGTGATGTTTGTGATGATTAACAGTTCAGCTTCATTGTTTTGACTTCTGAAAACCTTGAATCGACATGCTCCTGGCCTTGGCTTTGGTCGGGAGTTTGTGTTTAATGCCTTTTGCAGTAGCCTTCATGAAAATCTATTTTCGCAGAAGCGGGGTTATAATTCGTACTGTATGAAAATTATTTATCGTATTCACGCCATCGAACGTATGTTTGAGCGAGGCATTGGTGTTAAGGATATTCGCGCCGCATTGGACAGTGGCGAGAATATCGAACATTATGTGGATGTGGCCGCATACCCAGGACGTCTGATCCTGACCTGGCGCGGCAAACGTCCGTTGCATATCGTGGCGGCTGATAATAGTGCCGGGGAAGAGATTATTGTGATAACAGGTTATCGACCTGACCGATCGCGCTGGACTGATGATTTTAAAAGGAGGCGTGATGAAGTGCCTGATGTGTAAGCAGTCCGAACCTCGCCCAGGGCTGACTACCGTGACCCTGGAACGGGGCGAATTTAGCCTGGTGTTGAAAAATGTGCCAGCCTTGGTCTGTCCGCAGTGTGGTGAAGCCTATACAGACGAAGCAACTGCCGCGCGTTTATTGGTATCGGCACTTGAAATGGAGGCAGAGGGTTTGCAAGCTGAGGTGCGGCTTTTTCAGGCTGTTTAGCCTCTCCTTATTTCATCATTGACATTCGCTCTTGAATAAAGCCCTTAATCTCTTCGAAAGCTTGGCGACTCTCGGGAATAAGATTTCCTAAGATGTGCCAGACATGCCACAGCCCGTCCCAAATTTTGAGGTCGACAATTACCCCATCCGCTTTCGCTCTTTTTGAAAGCATGCGCGCATCGTCAAGTAATATTTCCTGGCTGCCGACTTGAATCATCAAAGGCGGAAAACCTTGAAAATCTGCATAGAGCGGGGATACGAGTGGGTTTTCCAAGTTAGCCTCGGTGGTGTAAGATAAGGCCCATTCGTGTAAAATATCGGTCTTCAGGAGCGCTTCTGTTTTTGCTTCGCTGATATGAGACTCACCTTTCAGCGTTAAATCTACCCAAGGGGAGATGCAAACTACTCCGGATGGTAGCGGTTCCCCGGCGTCTCTCAATGCCAGCGTAGTCGCCACGCTCAGTCCGCCGCCTGCAGAATCGCCAGCGATGATGATATTGGCAGGCAGGAAGCCCTCGGACAGCAGCCAGCGATAAGCTTTGAGCGTGTCTTCCAGCGCTGCTGGAAAAGGATGCTCGGGTGCGAGACGATATTCAGGCAAGAGTAGCGTCATTTGCAAAATTTGTACCATTGGGATGCACATCATCAGGTGAGATGCAATTGAACCGGTGACATACCCGCCTCCGTGCAGATACAGAACGACTTGATTCTGCCGGGCGCCTTCAGGGCGGATCCATGCGGCGCGCAGGTTGTCAATTTCTACTGTCTCGACTTTTATGTTTTTGGGAACACGGCTCATCATCCTGGCGGTTTTGTCTGTGCGAACGCGATTTTCTGCGATACTCAAGCGCTGTTTTTTGAAAGTGTTGCGAAGAAAGGCTCGCCAAAAACGAGCGCTTAAACTCAGTGGCATTTTCGCCCTCACTTGTTCCTGGATTTTGGTTACTTTCCAGCCATCGGAAAGAGTTTGTCCCCAACGAGGTTATTGGATGGTGGTCAGTTGAGAATTTCTTTTACGCGACCAATTTGCCCGCTCTGCAAGCGTACTTTGATGCCGTGTGGGTGGCTGGGCGAATTTGTTAGAATATCTTTGACGATCCCTTCGGTGAGTTTGCCGGTAGGTTGGTCTTGTTTTTGAACGATACGTACTTGTAGTCCGGGTCTGATATTGGCCCGTCGTTGGCTACTACCGATGGGTGTAGATGAAAGAGTCATATTCGGACTATACCATTAATCAGAGCAACTTGTGACTCACCTTATTTTTCTCCTGATTGAATTCGTCGACGAGCTTGTTTTTGGCCTCACTGATGCTGCCTGGCCTCTGATCCGCACTGATCTGGGTCTGAACTATGTCCAGATCGGCCTGGCCCTCAGCTTGCCGGGGTTAATCGCAAGTTTTATTGAGCCTCTTATTGGGGTTCTCGGGGATGTTTGGAAGCGGCGGGTGCTGATTTTGGGCGGCGGTATCTTCTTTGTTATTTCGCTGTTTCTGGCTGCCATCAGCCCAAGTTATCTACCCTTGCTGTTTTCGTTCGTGTTGTTCCACCCTTCCTCAGGCGCCTTCGTTAGCCTATCCCAGGCCAGCTTGATGGATTTGTCACCTGACCGTCACGAGCATAATATGGCCCGCTGGACATTTTCAGGCTCACTGGGGGTGGTGTTGGGCCCGTTGCTTTTGAGTGCATTGCTGATGCTTGGTTTTGGTTGGCGCCCCGCCTACCTTCTGTTGGCGGCGTTCTCGGGTTTGGTTCTACTGCTTGCCTGGAAATTCATCCCGAACACTGGCAACGTTTCGGTTGGCTTACCAGGCTTGGGCGAGGTGCTGTCAGGTTTACAAAACGCTTTCATCGCTCTACGTAAACCTCGAGTGCTGCGCTGGCTTATTCTGTTAGAATTTTCTGATCTTATGCTGGATGTGCTCTACGGTTTCCTGGCTCTCTATTTTGTAGATGTGGTTGGTTTTAGCGTTGGGAACGCTGCTTTGGCTGTGGCTGTATGGACAGGAGTGGGACTGCTCGGGGATTTCCTGCTGATCCCGCTCATGGAGCGCGTCAGGGGCCTGGACTATCTGCGGTGGAGCGTAATAATTGAATTGGTTCTTTTTCCAGCTTTTTTGTTGGCGCCTATACCTTGGATAAAACTGGTTCTGATTGGGCTGATGGGGTTCTTCAACTCGGGTTGGTATGCCATCCTGAAAGCCAATCTTTATGCGACTTTACCCGGTCAGTCGGGTACAGTCATGGTGCTTGATAATCTTTCTGGCTTCTTTGGGAAATTTCTTCCGTTGGGTATCGGTCTCGCCGCGCAAGTGTTTGGGTTACAATGGGCTATGTGGCTTTTACTTGCCGGGCCAATTGTTCTTTCTATTGGTCTACCTCGTGAGACCAACTCTCGAAATGTGGAAGATGCAATTTACTGATGTCCAGGCTTTACTCGCTTTATTTTCATATTCCCTTTTGTAAACATCGCTGCGCTTACTGCGATTTCAACACGTATGCCGGGCAGTCGAAATTCATTCCCGATTATGTCAGCGCATTGTGTCGCGAAACCAGGTTTGTGGGCGAGGCATTGTTAAACCCCAAAGTGGGGACTATTTTCTTTGGCGGCGGCACGCCTTCGTTGTTGTCGGGCGAGCAGTACCAGGAAATTTTTCAGAGCATTCACCAATCTTTTCAAGTAATCCCTGGAGCAGAAATTAGCCTGGAGGCCAATCCGGGCACGGTCTCGCTGGAGTTCCTGTCGAGTTTACACGTCATTGGTTTCAATCGCATCAGTTATGGCGCACAGAGCGCTAACCCCGAAGAGCTGCGTATGCTCGAGCGAATTCACTCTTATCCGGATGTGGTTGATGCGTTGAAGTGGTCGCGCCAGGCGGGGTTTGATAATCTTAACCTGGATTTGATTTATGGACTGCCAGAGCAAACTCTCGAACGTTGGCAGCAGACGGTCAAATTGTGCGCTGGCTTGCGCCCGGACCATATTTCGGCTTATGCGCTAACGATTGAACCGGGTACACCCTTTGGGCGCTGGGCTGCCAAGGGGTTGCTGCCTATTCCAGATCCGGATCTGGCTGCCGAACAGTATGAGTGGACGATGGAGTATCTGGCAGGGCAGGATTATGAACAGTATGAGATATCAAACTGGTCATTACCGGGGAGGCAATGCCAGCATAACCTGCAGTACTGGCGCAATCTGGATTACCTCGGATTGGGCGCAGGCGCGCATGGGTATGTGCACAGCTGCCGATATTCGAACGTGTTGCGCACAAAAACATATATTGAGCGCCTGGCGAATTCAGTGGAAGCTGGTCCGAATTTTCTGTTATCCGCTGCGACTGTCAACCGGCACATGAACACGCTGAAAGAAGATATGCAGGACACTATGCTGACTGGTTTGCGCCTGACTCGTGAGGGAGTTTCGGCTACCGGCTTTCAGGCGCGCTTTGGCTTAAATTTGCGCGATGTTTTTGGGCAAGAGTGTGAGAAAATGACCCGCATGGGTTTGCTGGAGTGGGCGGGAGACAGTTTGCGCCTGACGGTACGCGGGCGTTTGCTGGGCAACCAGGTATTTATGCAATTCGTTGGGGAATGAATGACCACAAAACTTATCGTTTCTTAGCTGGCCTTTTTTTTTCGGCAACTGGAAAATTGAAGGGTGGTCTCTGGTTCAATTTTACAAGCAGCACATTCTTATCAGTCAGCATCAAAACTGTCACAGAAGCCGTATCGCAACCTAAGCGCTGGAAGTGGTCAAGGGGCATGCCCAGGTAGTACGCTGCCAGCAGCTTGATCGGGTCGGCATGCGACACACAGGCGATGATCTCATCGTCACTATGTGCTTTCATGATCGTTTCGATTTCAGTTACCAGTCGGCTCTGGCATTCCACAAATGATTCGCCGTTGGGGAAGCGAAAGCGTGAGGGGCTATCCTGCACGATTTTCCAGGACGGCAGCTTGCGCAGGCTTTTCAGTTCCTGCCCGGTCCATTCACCCATACTAGCTTCAATTAAACCCTCGCGGATCTGCACTTCCAGCCCGAGCTTCTCAGCCAGGGGAGCGGCGGTTTCGCGAGCGCGCTCCATGGGGGATGAATACACAGCCTTGATCGGCACCGTTGCCAATGCTTCGGCCAGGTCGAGGGCTTGCTTCTGTCCGCGCTCATTGAGGTGCACATCCGGTAACCGTCCGGCCAGTTTGCCGGTTTTTACGAATTCATTTTCTCCGTGACGGATTAATAACAGTAAAGTCATGTGCGGTTCCTGGTTCGGGCGTGGATGATGCCGGTTGGGCGCGGCTGTGCGGCCGCGCCCCTATTTAATATTTCGTTTCAGTTGATCGATCTGATCTTGCGGCAAGTCGGGGATGAAATTTTCATTTTCAATCCCAAGCGCTTTTTTCTGAGCATTTCGCCACATCTCGAGGCGTGAGTTCACCTGGGTTTCGTAACCCTGTGTGGATGGGGTGTAAAAGTAAGTCCCCAGCAAGCGTTTGGGTAGATACTGCTGAGGGGTGAAGTGGTTTTCCTCTTCATGTGGATAGACGTAATCCTTGCCCTGACCGGTAGCTTCGCGGTCGCGGTTGCCATCTTGCAGGTGTTTTGGCACCGAGCCAGCGCCCTCCTTTTCAATTTGTTGCATGGCTTTGAAATAGGCTCCGGCGCTGTTGGATTTGGGTGCTGTCGCCAGGTAGAGCACTGCCTCTATAATGGGGTAAATACCTTCAGGTAGGCCGATAAAATCAAAGGCCTGGGCAGCGCTGGACGCCACCACCAGACCCATTGGGTCTGCCAGTCCGATATCCTCGCCAGCCAGGATGATCAGGCGGCGAACAATGAAGCGCGGGTCTTCACCGGCATAGATCATTTTGGCCAGCCAGTATAGGGCAGCGTCGGGATCAGAACCTCGCACAGATTTTATGAAGGCAGATATGGTGTCATAGTGCGCGTCACCGTCCTTATCGTATAGCACAGCGCGGCGTTGAATGGATTCCTGGGCAACATCCAGGCTAATATGGACTATCTCGTTTTCGTCGGGTGGGGTGGATTCAACAGCCAATTCCAGCGCATTCAGAGCGTTGCGCGCATCTCCAGTGGCCATATCGACCAGGTGGGCGCGGGCATCGGGAGCCAGGTCAATCTTGCGTTGGCCGTATCCGCGCTCTGGATCGGTGATGGCGCGCTCGATCAGCGTAGCAATTTCAGGCTGGTTAAGATTGCGCAGTTGGAAAATGCGCGAACGGCTCACCAGGGCTTTGATTACCTCAAAGAATGGATTTTCAGTTGTCGCGCCGATCAGGGTCACTGTTCCATTTTCAACGAATGGCAGCAGGGCGTCTTGTTGGGCTTTGTTCCAACGGTGGATTTCGTCTATGAAAAGAACAGTTCTTTGCTTGTAAAGCCGGTTGCGCTCCTGGGCGCGGTCAATGACCTCGCGCAGGTCAGCTTTACCTGCCAAAATCGCTGAAAGCGTCTCAAAGTGGCTTTTGGTCTGGTTGGCAATGACCTGCGCCAGGGTAGTTTTACCTGTTCCGGGCGGACCGCATAAGATGATCGATGAAAATAAGCGGTCAGTTTCGATGGCCCGGCGTAGAAGCTTGCCTGGTCCGACAATGTGTTCCTGGCCGATGTATTCGTCGAGGTTGCGTGGGCGCATGCGTGCAGCCAGGGGCGCTTCACTGCGCATGCGTTCGTTCATTGCGTGGTCGAAAAGGTCTGACATGGGGTTTATTATACTGCGCTTGTTTTTGCCGGCGCGGATTGATTCGCCTGACCAAAATCGCTCGAGTTGATCAAAAAAAAGCCCGAAGGTCTGAGATTGTTATTGAATTCACACGGACAAGTTTATATAATAATATTATGAAAAGGATTTAGGTCGTTTGCACACAATTCATTTCGCTGCGGCAGAAATTGATATGCTTTTTCTTTCCATAACCATTCAAAGGAGAGTGACATGTTCTGGAAAGTTTTTGTCCCCAGTATCCTTTTGCTCTTTTTCCTGTCAGCTTGCGGTACACCAGCCCAACCAACCCAGGCCCCGCCTCCGACAGAAATGCCAACTGCGGTCCCTCCCACAGAAATTCCTTTCAATTTGAACATCCAAGTCTCTGACGCCTTGGGTGCGCCGGTTGGGGGAGCGACACTTCAGATCGATAACTCAACTGAAACAACTGAATTGGACGGTTCTGCTAAGTTTACAAATCTAACGACAGACAAGGTGACAATTTCGGTGGCTGCGAATGGTTACAAAAATTCATCCTTGCCGAAAACTTTAGCACGTGGAGATAACCTTGCTGAAGTCAGATTGGAAGAAGACCCAAATGGTCTTTTGCCGGTAAATGCTTGTGCCCCAGGTGAAAAGTTGTTGTATTTAGATGATTTCCAGGACAGACTTGCTCAGCAATGGGATGTGTTTGAAAACAAGGCAAACGGCTGGTCGATTGTTGCAGACCCGGAAAATCCTGATGACCTGGTAATGGCCGCCCAACCAGGAGCGCCCTGGGCATGGCTGGGTAGGAATGAAGCAATTAATTTTGAAAATGTGGTTTGGCGCTTGCGGTATAAGTATAATGGAAATGGGTCGGGACAAATAAATTTCCGGTTTGTTGAAAGCCCTTCCATTGTTCGGCGTTACATCGTCGGCGTCAATCCGGATGGCGTTCGATCAGCACGCTTTCAGCCTGACCAGCATTTAGATATTGGCCAGGTTGGAAGACCCCTCCCTGGTCAATGGCATTTACTGGAAATGAGTTACTTCAACGGAGAATTTTCAGTATTTGTAGATGGGAACAAGGGAACTAGCTGGATAGATCCCAAGCCTTGGCCAGGCGGGACGATTAATCTTGAACCAAATCTTGGGACTGACTCAGTTTTTTACTACAATAACATCACAGTTTGTGAACTTGCTGCCCCCTTTGCCCCAATTCCAAAGCCAAAAACTGGAATTAATCTCTCCGTTACCCTGAACGACGTAGAAGGGAAACCCATTTCATCTGCCAGTATTAGCCTGGTCGAAATGGGCAGTGCAGACGGCGCGGTTCAAGTCACTGGCCAAGATGGAAAAAGCGCCTGGCTGGATCTTGGCGGAAAGAATGCAACTTTGCAGATCAAGGCTCCGGGTTACACAGGTAAAACCGAACTGGTCTCTCTTGAGAAAGGCGAAAATGTTGCCAGCTATACTTTGGAACGTGATCCAGCCGGGAAACTGGCTTCTGAACTGTGTCGCCAGGAAGAAACCCTTAAATATTCGGAGGACCTGCAAACCGGGGCATTAAGTGGATGGGATGAACTGCAGCAAAAAATCGATCTGAACATTCCTGGCATGGCAATCATTGATGATCCTGCTATTCCAGGGAATAAAATTCTAGCGTTCACAGGGCAAAATGATGGTGAACATGCTGAAGCCGGAATGGCAAATAACATTTTCGGAGATGTTGTCCTTCGCTATAACTTCTTGCTCAATGGCGATATTCACCAACTTCTGGCATGGCACATGGCGGATGATAACAGTCAGCGGTATATGGCATTTATCTACGGCAGCAAGCAAAATGGTGGCCGGCTTGAAAAAGTCACTTCTGAAGGAGGCGGGCCGGGGCAAAATGTACAGATTGCCCAATGGTCCAAGTATACAGGAGATGGTAAATGGCATCTAGCAGAGATTTCTTTCTACCAAGGGGAAGTTCAACTTTGGATGGATGGGAAAAAATTGATGAAATGGTCTGATCCAAAATCCACCCCTGAAGGAAGATTTGGTCTGGCGCATGATTTCTGGAAATCCACTGGATTTGCTTATTATGATAATTTTGCCGTATGCAATTTGTCTGCACCCTTCGTATCCATCCAGGAAAAATAACGATTGCGCCTAAATTTCTTGAACAGAAAACATGATTCTTGCGGAAGGTGGTTTTCCACCTTCCGCATTTTGGCAGTTTGTAAACTGTCAGAATCTGAATAATTTGTTCCTTCCAAAAATAAGGTCAGAAAACCAGCCTGATCGTCTGACGGCTTGTCTAGGCTGCAAATGTCACGTACAATCAGGGAATATTCTCAATTTAAGGGATACACCATGACAGATGTAAAAGCTTTTGGTGAACGCTTATTTGAAAGCTTGGAAAAGGTAGTGGTGGGGAAGCATAATGCGCTTGAGCTGGTTGTGATTGGCTTGCTCTGCCAGGGTCATGTGCTCATCGAGGATGTGCCCGGGGTCGGCAAAACGGTCATGGCGCGCACACTGGCAAAATCGCTGGGTTGCGCCTTCAACCGGGTTCAGTTCACCCCTGACATGTTGCCTTCTGACGTGACTGGTGTCTCGATCTTCAACCAGGAAAACCACAATTTTGAATTTCGTTCTGGGCCCATTTTCGGGCAGGTTGTCCTGGCGGATGAGATTAACCGTGCCACACCGAAAACGCAGGCTGCCCTGCTCGAAGCCATGGACGAGCACCAGGTGACGGTGGATGGTATTACACACCCCCTTCCACGCCCATTTATAGTTCTTGCAACCCAGAATCCGATTGAATATGAAGGCACTTTTCCCCTGCCGGAAGCTCAGTTAGATCGCTTTCTACTGAAGGTGCGCCTTGGCTATCCATCCATTGTGGATGAAATCAAAATTTTGGAAGACCAACAGTTGCGCCATCCCATAGACGTGATCGAGCCTATCTTTTCGGCTGAGGAAGTGTTATCCGCAGCCGAAACAGTAAAATCTATTTATGTTGCTGCTTCTATAAAGCGTTATATTGTTGACCTGACTCACCGGACACGCGTCAGCGGCGATGTTTATCTTGGGGCCAGCCCTCGAGGCTCATTGGCTCTCTTTCGCGCTGGCCAGGCGCGAGCTGCTTTGAATGGTCGCGAGCATGTCCTGCCTGATGATATCAAGGCGCTGGCACAGCCAATCCTTGGCCATCGCATTATTGTCAATCCAGCGGCGCGTCTGCGCGAGGTGACGGCTGAACGCATTGTGCAAGAAATCTTATTGTCCTCCCCGGTTCCTGGTGGAAGTTATTCGGCTTAAATGCGCAATACTGGTTGGGTTCTCTTTTTTATCCTTTTTCTGGCCGGTGTGTTGGGTCTCACCACTACCGGGGCGGCGCTTTATGTGCGCATAATGTATTTAGGCGCATTTCTCTTAATCTCCACTTGGGTGTGGACGCGCATTTCCTTAAGAGGCTTGCGAGTTTTGCGACGTGCCCGTTCTCTGCGCGCCAGTGTGGGCGATATTTTTGAGGAAAGCTTTGAGCTGGTGAATCCCAGTCGCATCCCGCGCCTGTTTGTTGAAGTTCACAATGAGACCAGCTTGCCATTAGCGGCCGGGTCGCGTTTGTTGACCTGGATTGGAGCGAAAGAAAACCGGACCTATATCGCCCGAACCTGGTTGACAAAGCGAGGCGCTTTTCCATTAGGACCTACTACGCTTGGTTCTGGAGATCCTTTTGGTTTTTTTACCAATAAGCGCAGTTTCCCTTCTTCCGATTCTTTGTTAGTCTTGCCCCTGATTGTTCCGATTGCAGATTTTCCTGCGCCGGCAGGTCTGCTGCCTGGAGGAAAAGCCATCCAACGTAAGTCTTTTGATGTAACCCCTCATGCCAGTGGTGTGCGAGAATATGTGCATGGTGATGCGCTCAAACGTATTCACTGGCCATCCACTGCTCGCCGGGGGAAGCTGATGGTCAAGGAATTTGAACAGGATCCCCAATCTGAGTTCTGGATATATTTGGATGCTCAAAAAATAGTGCAAACCGAGCTTCCTTATGATGTCCCCAGGATGCGGGATAACTGGATTTTTGGACGCCGTGCTGAACTGCACCTGCCGCCTTAAACCTTGGAATACGGTGTCAGTTTGGCTGCTTCCCTGGCCCATTATTTTATCGAACAGCGCCGCGCCGTTGGTTTTGTAACCGATGGCCCAGTCTATACGGTTATCCCAGCTGAGCGCAGTGAACGCCAGGAAAGCAAGGTTCTGGAAACCCTGGCGTTTGTGACCGGGGCGGGGAACCTACCCCTGGCAAGCCTGGTGGATTTACAGGCGCCGCAAATGCCTTTCGGCTCCAGTGCTCTGCTAATAACAGCCTCAGTACATAATGATGTCGTTTTAGCCATTGAACTGCTCCAGCGGCGAAAGCTTCGGCCAATTGTTTTGTTGATCATGGCCCATAGTTTTGGCGGAGAAGAAGGTTCCGAAAACCTGGCTGCAAGGCTGGAGCAACGTGGGGTACCAGTTTGCAAGGTATATAACAATGCCAATCTTGGCGAAGTTTTGGCAGGGTTTGCAGCTCTGCATCGACAAAAGGAGAATCGTTCATGGCACGTACACCCATCCAAACTCTCGATCTAAACTTTCAGGGGCGCTCGCTGGCAATAGCTGCATACATGCTTGAGCATAGTAGTGGTATTGTCTTGGTGGAATCAGGTCCGGGCTCCACGGTTGAGTCACTCAAGGCAGCGTTAAAGCCTTATGGATACAGTTTAGAAAACATTACTCATGTTTTCCTTTCTCATATCCATCTTGATCATGCGGGTGCAGCGGGAACACTGGCTGCGCATGGCGCCCAGATCCATGTGCATCCAATGGGTGCGGCGCATATGCTTAATCCGGAAAAGCTGCTCAGCAGCGCGGGTCGTATCTATGGTGATCGAATGGACACCCTTTGGGGGCAGTTCCTGGCTGTACCCGAAGAAAAATTGACGATTTTACAGGATAATCAAGAAGTGGTGATTGGAAATTTGCGTATCCAGGCTTTGAATACGCCAGGTCACGCCGAGCATCATTATTGTTACCAGTTTGAAGATGTGTGTTTCAGCGGCGATGTGGGTGCGGTGCGTATCCCAGGCTATCCTTATTTACGGGTACCCATGCCACCGCCGGAATTTCACCTCGAAAAATGGCGTGAGACAGTCTCCTTGTTGCAAAAAAAGAATTTCAAGCGCATCGCCCCGACCCATTTTGGCATATTTGAAGATGTAGACTGGCATTTGCAGGCGATTAGCACGGCGCTGGATGATGTGGAAGCCTGGCTGAATGCAAATATGCCCGCTGACCCGCTTGTGGAAACCCTGAAGGAAAGGTTTCTGGCTTGGATGGATGATCAGGCTATTCGCCAGGGTCTGGATCCCAAGGTTGTGGAGGCTTACCAGCTTTCCAATCCAGTCGGAATGTCGGTGGATGGGCTGTTGCGCTATTGGAAGAAATTTCGCAGCTCCCAGGTTTGAGATCTGGTTTAGCGCGTTTCACTGACCAGCTTGTTGCCCAAATGGTGAACAAAAAAAAAGGATGGTCTGATTGGGTACAATTGTCACATGTTCCCGGTGACACAGGCTACATGCTCTAAAAATACCCGTGTGATACAATTTATTAGTGATAACTATACAAAATATTAAACATCTCAACTGCGCGACGCGATTTGCTTTGCAATTGGGGCAAAGCGTCTATCCTTTTTCAGGAGACTGCCAAAAATGAAGCATTTTCTCGATGTATCTGACTATTCCCCTTCCGAAATTCAAGACATTCTGGACTTAGCGATCAAGCTCAAAAAAGAACACTTTGCGGGTGGCAATAAGCCACTTTTTAAGGGTAAGGTGCTTGCCTTGATTTTCCAAAAACCGAGCCTGCGAACGCGCGTTTCCTTTGATATGGCCATGCGTCATATGGGTGGGGATGCGTTATATCTTTCGCCATCCGAAATCGGTTTGGGGAAACGCGAGTCTATCGCCGACGTCTCACGTGTTCTTTCGGGTTATGTCCAGGCTATGATGGCGCGTGTATTTGAACATGTGCATGTGGTTGAATTGGCAAAATGGTCATCCGTGCCGGTGATCAATGGACTGAGTGATTTCAGCCATCCTTGCCAGGCCATGGCCGATGCCCAGACCATCATTGAAAAATTTGGTTCGATGAAATGTCTGAATGTAACTTATGTAGGGGATGGCAATAACGTGGCTGTCTCGTTAATGCATATAGCAGTGATGCTGGGCGCAAACTTCACAATCGCCAACCCTGAAGGTTATGATATGCCCATGCTCGCCCAAGAGACTGGCGCAAAGTTAGCCAAAGCCAGTGGGGCAAAGATATCTTATCTTCGCGATCCGCACGAAGCGGTGAAAGCTGCACATGTCATTTACACCGATACCTGGACCAGCATGGGGCAGGAAGAAGAAACAGCCAAACGCGAAGCCGTTTTTCCACCTTATCAGGTGAATGCTGGCCTGGTGGGCGAAGCAGACAAGGATGTGATCGTAATGCACTGTTTGCCGGCGCACCGAAATCATGAGTTGACCGATGACGTGGCCGATGGCGCACACTCTGCAATTTTCCCCCAGGCTCACAATCGTTTACACGCTCAGAAAGCCATATTGGCCCGTTTATTTGAAGTTGCATAAAACTTAATTTTCCATAGCCTCTCGACTGCGCGGCGCTCGGGGCGAAATTTCATTTCACTCCATAAAGGTGCAGGCTAATGAAAACTCAGGATTATATCCAGATCGAAGAGCAGTACGGAGCGCATAACTACCATCCACTCGACGTTGTCATCGAAAAAGCCGAAGGTGTTTGGGTCCATGATGTTGATGGTAATCGCTATCTCGATTGCCTTTCGGCATACTCGGCTGTCAACCAGGGGCATGTCCATCCGAAAATTCTTGCTGCGATGATCGAACAGGCCAAAAAGGTCACCTTGACTTCGCGCGCTTTCCGTAATGACCAGTTGCCACTGCTGTATAAGGAACTTTCTGAAATTAGTGGTTACGAGATGTCGTTGCCGATGAACTCAGGCGCAGAAGCAGTTGAGACCGCCTTGAAACTGGCGCGCAAATGGGCTTACACGGTCAAGGGTGTGGAGCGCCATCAGGCTGAGATTATCACTGCGGCGGGTAACTTCCATGGGCGCACCATTTCCATTGTTTCTTTTTCAACAGAACCTGCTTATCGGGATGATTTTGGCCCGTTTACACCTGGTTTTGTCAATGTCCCATACGGCGATGCCCTGGCCATCGAAAAGGCCATCACTCCGAATACTGCGGCTGTTATGTTGGAGCCAATCCAGGGTGAGGCCGGGGTCATTATTCCTCCGCAGGGCTATCTCAAAAAAGTAGCTGAGATCTGCAAGCAGAACAATGTGCTACTGATCGCAGATGAAATTCAAACTGGTTTGTGCCGCACTGGAAAACTGTTTGCCAGCCAACACGAAGGCGTTCGACCGGATATGGTCGTTGTCGGCAAGGCGCTTTCAGGCGGTTTTTACCCGATTTCAGCTGTCCTGGCGGATAAGGCCATTCTAGGGCTTTTCAAGCCTGGCGAACACGGCTCCACCTTCGGCGGTAACCCACTGGCTGCTGCCATAGCGCGAGCGGCGATTAAGGTTTTGGTGGAAGAAAAACTGGCTGAGCGTGCCACCGAATTGGGAAATTACTTTATCGAGCAATTGTCGGAAATTCCTAGTAAGCATGTTAAAGAAGTGCGTGGACGCGGGCTATTGATTGGGGTCGAGTTGAATAAAGAATCTGGCGGGGCGCGTCGTTTTTGTGAAGCTTTGCAGAATAAAGGTATTTTGGCAAAAGAGACACATGATTATGTTATTCGTTTTGCGCCACCGCTGGTGATTGATAAAGAAACCATTGACTGGGCTTTACCGCGTATCCGTGAAATCCTGCAGATGCCATAATTCTTGCACGCTAAGGGCGTTGTCCTGTCCCGTCCAGAGACGATTTGATTAAATAAACTTTGGCCTGAATATCTTGTGGATATTAGAACAGCAAGTTGTCCTTATTTCAATCAGGAGGATCTATGAATATCGGAATTCCAAAGGAACGTCGCCCGTATGAGTACCGCGTAGGTCTTTCACCTGCGGGGGTTGAAATCCTGGTTCACCAGGGCCATATTATTTTTCTGGAGCATGAAGCGGGTATCGGCGCGGGTTTTAGTGACCAGGCATATGAACAAGCCGGTGCGCATATTGTCTATTCGCCACATGAAGCCTTTGGACGAGCCGACTTGGTCTTGAAATTGGCCCGCCCAATGCAAGAGGAAGTCGAATGGTTCAATCCGGGCACGACCATTATGGGCTTTTTGCATTTAGCCTCTGCTCGCCAGGACCGGGTTCAATCGCTTCTCCAAAATAAAATCAATTCTATCGCTTATGAACAGATCCAATTGGCAGATGGTTCTATGCCCGTCTTGCGACCGCTAAGCCAAATTGGTGGGCAATTGGCTGCGCAGATTTCAGCGCGTTTTCTGCAAACCAATTTTGGCGGCAAGGGTATTTTGGTTGGCGGAATTGCTGGTGTTCCACCAGCCGAGGTTGTCATCATCGGGGGCGGGACAGCTGGTTCAAATTCCGCTAAAGTTTTTACGGGCTTGGGAGCGCATGTCACTGTTTTGGATAAAGACATTAATGCCTTGCAGCGTGTCTGCGAGCGCTACCCCCAGACAGTGACGATGATTGCCACTCGTCGCAATATTGAACGCGCTTGCGCCTATGCGGATGTGGTTGTCGGCGCAGTATTAGTGCCTGGCGGGCGCGCTCCGATCGTTGTAACGCGCGAAACATTGAAGAAGATGAAACCGCGTTCGGTATTGATCGATTTGAGCATTGATCTGGGCGGTTGTTTTGAAACTTCACGTCCTACCTCTCACGACCAGCCGACTTATGTGGAGGAAGGCATGATTCACTATTGTGTCCCGAATGTGCCGGCAATGGTGGCCCGAACCGCTACTTATGCCTTTGTCAATGCCGCAATACCGTATATTTCCGAAATCGCTGCAGGGGGGATCGAGAAAGCGATGAAAGAAAATCCAGCCATCGAATTGGCTGTTAATACCTATAAAGGTGAGCTTCTTCACCTTCAGCAATGGAATTCAGTGGAAGGAGACTGACAATGAGTTGGAAAAGTATTTACCAGTCTCGTGTGGTTTCAGCAGATGAAGCGGTAAAAGCAGTCAATTCGGGCAATCGCTTGTTTATGACCGGAAATGTTTCGGTTCCGAAAACTCTCCTGGCTGCCTTGGTGCGCCGTGCTGGCGAACTAAAAGATGTGGAAATCTGCCAGGCGTTGACCGTTGGACCGGCGGACTTTGTGGCTCCTGAGATGGAAGGTCATTTGCGTGTGAATACTATGTTCATCAGCGCAAATGTGCGTAAAGCTGTGCAAGAAGGGCGTGCAGATTTTACACCGGTTCTGCTATCAGAATTTCCGTTATTATTCAAGAATAAAATTCTGCCCCTGGATGCAGCTTTGATCCATGTCTCGCCTCCCGATGAGCATGGATTCTGCTCTCTGGGTGTGGAAGTGGGCTTGACCAAGACTGCTGCTGAATCTGCCACTATTATCATCGCAGAAGTAAACGAACAGATGCCCCGTACCCTGGGGGATTCGTTTATCCATGTCAGCCGGTTGAATTATGTTGTCCCTGTCGATTATCCGATCCCAGAAATGTCAATGGCCGAGGAAGGTGACAAGGATATTGTTGAGAAAATCGCCGGGTTCATCGCTGATTTAATCCCCGATGGCGCGACGATGCAGATGGGAATTGGCGCTATTCCCGATGCAGTCTTGAATTACTTGTTCAATAAGAAAGACCTTGGGATTCACAGTGAATTATTTTCTGAAGGCGTGATTGACCTGGTCGAGGCGGGTGTTTTGACCAATGCGCGCAAGAGCCTGCACCCGGGTAAAATCGTGGCCGGATTTATCCTGGGTTCCAAGCGTTTATACGATTGGGTCGACGATAATCCGCTGATTGAACTCCATCGGACTGAATACGTGAATGATCCTTTCGTGATTGCCCAAAACGATCGCATGGTGGCGATTAACTCGGCAATAGAAATCGATCTTACCGGACAGGTCTGTGCTGACAGTATCGGCCCTAAGCTTTATTCTGGAGTCGGCGGGCAGTTGGACTTCATTTATGGCGCATCTCGTTCTCGCGGTGGTGTTCCAATTATTGCCATGCCGAGTATCTCCGTTTTGCGCGATGGAAGCGTGCTGAGCAAGATTACTTCAATGCTTAAGCAAGGCGCGGGTGTGGTTACCAGTCGCAACCATGTCAGGTTTGTGGTGACTGAGTATGGGATGGCAGAGTTATACGGAAAATCAATTCGCCAACGCGCGTTGGCGCTGATTAATATTGCCCATCCTCAGTTCAGGGACGAGTTGAAGGCAAAAGCCAAAGAGCTTTATTATTTGTAAGTGATTTGCGTCAAATTGCGCAAACGCACTGGCAACCTGCTACTAATTATCTGTTTACAGGTGTAGAATTGAATTCAAGGGCGCAGGTTTTTGCGTGCGCCCTTGAATCTTATAATGTATAGGAATAATTCTATGGAACGAAGAGCTAAAATTGTTGCTACCATTGGACCGGCTAGTATGGAAGCCGAAATGCTGGAAAAACTTATCCTGGCAGGCATGAATGTTGCCCGATTAAATTTTTCACACGGTACTCATGCGGAACATGCCGCGCGGATCATTTGTATTCGGGAACTTGCCGAGAAACTCGGCCGCCCGGTAGGTATTTTGCAAGACCTGCAAGGACCAAAAATTCGAGTAGGAATGCTTGACCCGGCATTAGACTTGGTGGAAGGCGAAACCGTCACGTTGTTTGCTGAAAATGCGCAGACGCCCCAAAATGCGCGGGACTCGGGATCAGCTTCCCCTTCCGCGTCGCTTCTGGGATCGAGCGAGGGAAAAGCTATCCCGGTGGCGTTTGCCGAATTATTCGACTGTGCCACCATAGGCGATCGGATTCTTTTGGATGATGGCCATGTTTCATTGAGCGTTATCGAAACAGGCCAAACTTATTTGCGCGCGCAGGTGTTGGTTGGCGGGAAGATATCATCACATAAGGGGATTAACTTGCCTGGTGTGCGACTGACCATCCCGGGCTTTACCGAAAAAGATCGTGCTGATTTAGCATTTGGACTTTCACAGAATGTTGATTTTGTGGCGATTTCTTTTGTTCGCTCTGCAGGTGACGTCGAGGTGGTCCGCAATGCGATGGAAGCCCTGGATGAAGAAGGCGCGCGCCCGTTGGTGATTGCCAAATTGGAAAAGCCCGAAGCCCTTGATAACCTCGATGAAATTTTGAAAGTTGCCGACGGAGTGATGGTCGCGCGGGGAGACCTGGGCGTGGAAATGTCGCCTGAGCGGGTTCCGATTGCCCAGAAACGTATCATTCAGGCTGCTAACCAGCATGGCAAGATTGTCATTACCGCTACGCAGATGCTCGATTCAATGATCATCAATCCCCTGCCGACTCGCGCGGAAGCCTCGGATGTGGCTAATGCGATTTTTGACGGAACGGATGCGGTCATGCTTTCCGGTGAGACCGCCAGCGGTGCGTTTCCGCTTGAATCAGTCCAGATGATGGATCGTATCGTGCGTTCCGCTGAAACCAGTTTTCAAGAGTGGGGACATTATAATACGCCAACCATAGCCAGCGGTGACGATGCCGCTTCAATGACTCGCGCCGCGCGCGAACTGGCCCATGACTTGAATGTGGCTGCGATCGCGGTGTTTACTCATACCGGGCGTACAGCCTGGTTGATGTCGAAAGCGCGGGCGCGTGTCCCCATCCTGGCCTTTACACCTACCCAGGGAACTGTCGGACGCCTGGCCTTGCTCTGGGGAGTCAGCCCATATTTCGTACCAATGTCATCAACCTTGCGGGAAATGGTCAACAAGGCTGACGCCAAACTGACTGCCTCAGGCTGGCTAAAGCCTGGCCAGCAGGTAGTGGTCATCAGCGGTTTCCCAGTCAGCACTGTTCGGCCATCCAACATGGCTTTGTTGCATAATGTCGGCGAGAAATTGTAGATCCACGCTCCAGAGCGTGTTCCTATTCCCTGCTCGAAATAAGAATACCCAGCCCGATCAATACACCCCCCAGGATAAACAGGGGGGTGATTTGTTCATGTAGAAAAAACCAGCCTAACAGCGAACCAACGACGGGTTGGGCAAAAAAAGTCAGCGAAGCAATTGCCGCGGGAAGTTCGGCAAAGGCGTAATTCCACAGAAACATCGCGATGGCAGTGGAGACAACCCCCAGAAACAGAATACCGCCGATTATGCCCGGGGTAATCACCCCTATTCCCTGGGTGGAAAGTTCCCATACGCTGACCGGGATTGTCAGGGGCATGCCACCCAGCAGCATGATGGCCGAGGCTTGGAGCATATCTGTATTAAATGACACCTTTCGCACCAGCACGGAGTATAGTGCCCAGGTGATGGCCGCGCCTAGCAAAGACAGGTTCCCTATGAACAGAGATGATGAGAGCTGAGCATTGCGCGGGTCGATCACTGCCAGAACGCCCAGGCTGGCCACCAGGATGGCTAGCAGTCTCCGGCGGGTGATAGGTTCTTGCAAGAGGAAGTAGGCGAAGGGTAATATCAGGGCAGGGGTTGCCGAAGTGACCAGCGAACCATTGGCGGCGGTGGACAGTTTTGTTCCAACGAATTGAAACCCAAGCGAAAAACCGTAACCGACTGTGCCGACTCCAAAAAAAGCCCAGAACTGCTCCGGTTTGATCGAGAATCCGCCACGGACCATAATCACCAGGGCAAGTGCCAGGAATCCCAATATCAGGCGAATGCCGAGAAGTGTAAAGGGCGGAATGACATCCAATACTACTTTGCTAACTACATACATGCCACCCCAGATGGCGGCAGCTGTCAGACCGGAGAGTAGACCGGCCATAGTTTTATTTTGCATAAACGCTTCCTTCGCGAGACTTTCTTTGGTTCTTACCCAGTGAATTCTAACGAAAACATTTCTATTGAATATTTACTCATCTGCTACGCTGCGTCTGAGTTTTTTTACCTCGCCTCGTCGTTTCTTGGATTGGATCCGCTCAGTTTTTGAAGCCAGGCTCGGACGGGTCGCCCGGCGTTCTTTGGGCGGGATCAACGCTCTTTGGATGAGAGTCGTCAATCTCAGCAGGGCATCTGCCCGATTTTGTTCCTGACTGCGGGTGCGTTTGGCTTCGATCAACAGTATCCCCTCATCTGTCAGGCGGCCGGCAGCCAGCCTGGCCAACCGTTCTTTTACTTCCGGCGGAAGGGAGGATGAATTACGCAGGTCAAAACGCAGCTGTACGGCTGTGGACACTTTGTTTACGTTTTGCCCGCCAGGACCGCTTGCGCGAATAAAGTCAAGTGAAATCTCGCTATCTTGAAGGACGAGTGTGGGGCTGATCACTAACATAAAATTATAAAACGAACTTCGGTTGGGTAAGGTTTTCCGGGCGCAAAATCTCATCCAATTTTTCGCGGGTCAAGAGACCTTTTTCGAGAACGATCTCAGCCACGCCTTTGCCTGTGGCGTAGGCTTCTTTAGCCACCAAACTGGCGTTTTCATAGCCAATATACGGGTTGAGTGCGGTTACAATGCCGATGGAATGGCTGACGATGTCCTGCAGCCGGTCGTGGTTTGCAGTGATACCGCGCACGCAGCGTTCAGCCAATGTCAGGCAGCCCTGGCGCAGATAGATGAGGCTGTTAAGCAGATTGTGGGCAATGATCGGTTCGAAGGCGTTTAATTGTAACTGCCCGGCTTCTGCTGCAAAGGTAACCGTCACGTCGTTACCGATGACTTCAAAGGCAATCTGGTTGACTACTTCAGGTATGACCGGATTGACCTTGCCAGGCATAATACTTGACCCGGCCTGTACCGGGGGCAGGTTTATCTCTCCCAAACCGGCGCGTGGTCCGGATGATAGTAGACGCAGGTCATTGCATACCTTCGATAATTTTACTGCGACACGTTTGAGCACACCCGAAAGTTGGACGAAAGAGCCTGCATCCTGGGTAGCTTCAACCAGGTTTGTGGCGGTAATGAACTGGATGCCAGTCAATTCCGACAATAATTTACAGGCAACAGGCGCATATTCAGCCGGAGCGTTGATGCCTGTGCCGATGGCTGTGGCGCCCAGGTTGATCTCCTGGATAAGCAGGGCGGCTTCGCGTAACCGCTGCTGATCTTCCACCAGCATGACGGCATAAGTGCTGAACTCCTGTCCAAGTGTCATCGGGACGGCATCTTGGAGCTGGGTGCGGCCAATTTTTAGAACATCGACGAATTCTTTGGCTTTTTTATCAAAATCCTGGCGCAGGATTTCCATTGCGTTGACCAGGTGCTCAATCTCAAAGCGTAAGGCTACTTTTACCGCCGTGGGGTAGACGTCATTTGTACTCTGGCTTAGATTGACATGTTCGAGCGGGTGCAGTTCCTCATAATTTCCGCGTTCAAAACCTAAGATTTCCAGGGCTCGGTTGGCGATAACTTCATTCGCATTCATATTTGTGGATGTTCCCGCGCCGCCTTGGATGACATCCACGACAAATTGCGTATGCAGTTTTCCAGTACGGATTTCCTGGCAGGACTGCATAATTGCAACCGCGCGCTTTTCATCCAGCAAACCCAGGATCAGGTTGGCCATTGCGCAGGCTTCCTTGACATAGGCCAGGCCATCGACCAATCCCGGATAGGCTTGGATCGAAATACCCGTGATGGGGAAATTTTCCATTGCGCGCAGGGTATGAATGCCGTAATATTTGTCAGCGGGCACTTCTCGCTCGCCGAGAAGATCATGTTCGGTGCGATAATATTTATTTTTCATCCCCCTATTGTAACAAATTTAACGTTGCAAAATAAAAATCGGCTGAAAAGCGAATAACGCTGTCAGCCGGATATTTTCCGCAGGTGTTTACATTTTTTATTATTGGCAGATCATCCGAAAAAAAACATAACGATAAGCGATGGTTTGCACATAAAATATCTTTCTGACTTTTTGGGGTATTGCCTGACCAAGGCGATACCCCAAAAAGTAAATACGATCTGTGCTTAGAACATTAATGCATTGATCTGTTTGATGGTCGCTGGTTCTGGCCGCAGGTCTTTTTCGGTCAGGCGGTTGAGGGCAGTCTCAACAAGATTGTACTTATCAATTAAGGCCGGCTTGCTGGTGTCCAGATAGATTAAGCCGGTGATCAACCAGTTGTTTTGCTGGGATTCTTCCAGTTTGTGCAAGGCCTGGAATTTATCCGTGGGGTTGTAATCCTGCTCAAGTTTTTTGAGAACAATGCTGGAGCCGTCGTGCATTTCCACTTCGCGCACGGTGCCGGCTTCGAATTCATCTGGAATGATGATCTCATCACGGGCGGGGATGAATGAGATTTCGTGCAAAGGCGCTTCGTGGTCTTTGCCCCAAGTATAAGAATGATAGGCATTGTCCTGGTTGTTGAAGGTCACGCACGGGCTGATGATATCCAGCATGGCGATGCCGTTATGGGCAATCGCGGCTTTTATTAATTCCTTAACCTGTTTGGGGTCTCCAGCAAAGGAACGGGCTACAAAGGTGGCGTTGGAGGCAATCGCTTCCATGCAGATGTCAATCGGCATATACTGGTTTATGCCCTGTTTTTTCAGGCTCAAGCCAACTTCTGCCGTGGCAGAGAATTGACCCTTGGTCAAACCATAAACGCCATTATTTTCAACGATATAAACCATGTTCACGTTTCGGCGCATCATGTGCTTGAACTGGCCCATGCCAATGCTCGCGCTATCACCATCCCCAGAAACGCCAATGCCTTTCATGCTGATATCACCGAAGAGCGCGCCAGTTGCGATTGACGGCATGCGTCCATGCAGGCCATTAAACCCAAAGGAGCGGTTCAGGAAATAGGTTGGAGACTTGCTGGAACAACCAATACCGCTAAACTTAATCACATTTTCAGGGACAATATTCATTTCATAAGCGGCAGCGACGATTTGATTGGCGATGGAGTTATGTCCACAGCCCTGGCACAGGGTGCTGGGCATGCCGCGATAATCGTTTTTACTCAAACCAGCCTGATTTACCTGTACATTCGCGCCGGACACCGGAAGGGTTGTGGTCATATTATTTATTCTCCTTTCCCAAAATCTCACTCTGAATGCGTTTTGCGACAGGCGGCATGCCATCACTGTAGGCCACAGAAATCAGCCTGGTGGCCAGCTCAGGCATGGCAATGACCAGTTCTTGGTAGAGTTGGCCGTCGCGGTTCATTTCAACAATGTAGACTTTATCCTGCTTTTGGACAAATTCTTTTACTTCATCCGCCAGGGGCAAGGCGCGCAGGCGCAGAAGGTTCATTTTGCGCCCATTTTCTTTTTCTAGCATAGCGCGGGCTTCATTCACCGCAGGCAGGGTGGATCCAAAGGCAATGATGGCTTCATTGGCGCCCTCCAGATTCTCGATGATTGGCTTGGGCAGATATTCTTTTGCTGTGCGGAACTTCTTCTTGAGTCGTTCCATATTGGCTTCCCAAACAGCGGGCTCTTCGGTATATCGGGCATAGGGATCATGCCCCGTGCCGCGGGTAAAGTAAGAACTGCCTGGCAGGCGATTGCCTGGGAATGTGCGATAGGGAATGCCATCGCCATCTTTATCCAGGTATCTGCCCCACGGTTCTGTCAATTTCTTAAGATCCTCTTCCCATAATACCTTGCCGCGATCCATTGGAACATCCGGATATTTAAAAGGTTCTGTCATCCATTGGTTCATACCAAAATCCAGGTCGCCAAGGACGATGACTGGGGTCTGAATACGCTCGGCAATATCGAAGGCGCGCCAGCCGAATTCAAAGCACTCGTTGACCGAGCCAGGCAGCAGGATAATGTTATCCGTATCACCGTGGCCCATGTTTGCGGCAAAATTGAGATCGCCCTGGGATGTTCGCGTGGGCAGGCCGGTGCTTGGACCGATGCGGGTCACGTCCCAAATCACCACAGGTATTTCAGCATAATATGCCAGCCCGACGAATTCGGTCATCAGGCTTAATCCTGGGCCTGAAGTGGAGGTCATGGAACGTAACCCAGCCCAACCGGCGCCAATGCACATGCCGATCGCAGCCAGTTCGTCTTCTGCCTGCACTACAGCATAAGTGTCTTTCCCTTCGGGGCTTTTGCGCAGTTTGGGCAGGTACTCGTTCAGCTCTTCGGCCAGGCTGGTGGCCGGGGTGATCGGGTACCAACCTACAAACTGCACACCACCGTAGATGGAACCGAGTGCGGCGGCGGTGTTGCCATCGGCCATGATCAGCCCTTCAGTTTTGTTCATCGGCTCGATATAGTAGGGATCTTTCTTCTCCAGGTTTTCTTTCGCCCATAGCGCTGCAGCCCTGGCAATGTTCAGGTTTAGATCGACAGCTCTTTGCTTGCCCTTGAAGGCAAAGTTCAAAGCCGCCTCAATTTTTTCCATATTGATCCCGATCATCTGGGCCAGGATGCCAACATAGACCATATTGGCGATCAGATCACGCAGGTTGGCTGGGACATCCGGATCATTGCGCACGATTTGTTTTACCGGCATAGGGTAGACGATGATATCTGTGCGCGTGATCGGCGCTTTGATTGCGTCATCGTAGAAAAATGCCCCGCCAGGCAGCACACTTGCCTGGTCCTTCTCAAACGAGTTCGGATTCATGGCGATGACAATTTCGCGTTCTTCACGGCGGGCGACGTAACCATCTTTACTGGCGCGGATAATGTACCATGTCGGCAGGCCCTGAATGTTGCTTGGGAACAGGTTTTTGCCCGAAACAGGAATACCCATCTTAAACAATGCGCGCAAAATCGTCGAGTTTGATGTCTGCGAACCTGAACCATTAGCGGTACCAACAACGATGGAAAAATCATTAACAATACGCTGGGTCATAAGCTCCTCAAGGGTTGAGTGATGTTATTTTGCTGGGCGGTGATCAAGCAGGTCTGCCAGCAAATCGGTGTGTTCCACGAGCGCCCGGTAGCCGGCTGCAAAGTCTCCGCTGCGGATGGCATTCACCATGGTTTCGTGATATTGCCATACGCTGCGCAGATAGTTGTAATCGGTGAAAACATTTAAGCCTATGGCTTCGTAGGATTCCCAATAGGCCTCCAAAATGCCGCTGACAAAAGGATTGTTCAATTTGCAGTAGATGGTCAGGTGGAGTTGTTTATGCTCATCGTGGGGGATTTGTATAGGTCTGCCGTCCAACTTCTGCCAGGCGCGTTCAACCAGGCCGGTAAGATGGGCATGGTCCTCGCTGGTCAGCTTTCCAACGGCTTCATTCCAGTAGGCAGCTTCGATATTCTGCCTGAGATCGGCAAACATTTCAAAATTATTTTGATCCAGCGCCATGGCATAGCTCAGGCTCTGTTGCACAGCGGGGTAGAACCTGAACGGCAAGCGGCGGATGCCAGTCCTGGGACGCACATCCACCAACCCTAGCGCTCGAGCAACTTCCAGCTGCTCCCTCAAACTGGCCACACTTACGCCAAGTTCCACGCTTAAAGCAGTTAACGGCGGCAGCTGCTCATCCGCCTGTGGGTGAGCAGCTAAATATCGCATGAATTCAGACAGATTCTCGTGTGGCGACATTCTTAATTCGTTATGGTTCCAGTGTTTGTATAGGAGATAAATTGTATTAATCAGATTATTAATATTAATATATCACTGTTGATCAACGGGGTCAAGATGAAAAAAAGCGGATCTCCTTCCCGGGGCAAGGAGATCCGCTTTTTTATTAGCTGAGTAATTCAAGGGCGGCCTGGGTCATCAAGGCTGCTCCGCGGGGCAGGACAGCCTCATCAAAGTCAAACTTGGGGTGATGGTGGCCAAAGATGAGGTCTTTTTCGGCGTTCGTTGAGCCGACCAGGAAAAATGTCCCCGGAATTTTTTTCTGATAATAGGCAAAATCTTCGGCGCCCATGGTGAAGCGGCCATGTTCATCCAGGTCATGATCTGGGAATAAGGTCTGGGCAGCATGTTTTACTGCACAGGTAACCACTGGGTCATTGATTACTGCTGGGGTGATGTTTTTAATTATCAGCTCGACTTTACAGCCCATGGCTTCGCCAATGCCGTGCGCGATCTCTTCCAGGCGCTTGTAAGCCATCTGCTCAACCTCGGGTTCAAAGGTACGGATCGTGCCCTTAACCTCCACTGTTTGAGGAATGACATTGAAGGCATCACCGGCTTTCAGCATGCAAAATGATACAACGCAAGCTTTTTGGGGGTCTATATTGCGCGATGAAATGGTTTGGGCTGCGCTGATGATCTGGGCGGCAGCTACAACCGGGTCGATGGTCTGGTGGGGCATAGCGCCATGCCCGCCTCGCCCGGTCAGGCGGAGCGCAAAAGTCGCGGCAGAGGCCATCACTGGTCCAGAAGCGATGCCCAACCAACCGACGGGTTTTTCATTCCAGATGTGAAGTCCCAGGCAGAAAATCGGAGCTGGAGCTTCCAGGGAGCCTTCCTGTATCATGGTTTTGGCGCCGCCGGCGCCTTCCTCGGCTGGCTGGAAAAGAAGCTTGACTGAACCGGACAGTTCAGAGCGGTGCGAATTGAGCAGGCGCGCCACGGTAAGCCCAATGGCAACGTGACCATCATGCCCGCAAGCATGCATCCGTCCGGCGCTTTGCGAAGCGTATGTTGCCCCAGTTTGTTCATCGATTGGCAAGGCATCCATGTCAAAGCGCAGCATGATGACCGGGCCAGGTTTGCCTCCATCGATCATGGCCAGGACGCCGGTTTTAGCAATCCCGGTGGTAACTTCCAGCCCAATTTCACGCAGTTCTTTGGCGATGATCGCGGATGTGCGAACTTCCTGAAATCCAAGTTCGGGGTGTGTATGCAGGTCACGGCGAATTGCCTGTGAATAGGGGAATAAGTTTTTTGCTTCTTCGAAAAGGTCGGTCATTTTACCTCCAGCTGATCACCCGGAATTTTTCTTCATATCTCGGGTTTTCTTCTGTACTATCTTCTGTCCTGCGGCTGCGCAGGCGTTCTTCCAGTTTCGCCGGGTCGCCAATTTGCGATTTGTGCTCTTTAAGCGCCTGGATCTTGAGCTCCCAGGTATCAGTCACGTCCAGGACAATATTTGGCTGGCTGGTTAGCGCAGCCCAGACTTCCTTTGGGCTGTGCGGCTGCCAGCCTTCCTCAAGCAGTTCCGGGAAGAAGAGTTCATTACCTGCCGCGGGGAAGACTGCATCCAGCACAACCTGTCCAGCAGCTCGATGGTCAGGGTGGTTTAGCCCGTACAAGGCAAATAAATTTTGCGGGTCACACGTCACCAACACATCTGGCTTGGCCTGGCGAATGATGCGGACGACTTCTTTGCGTAAACTTAAATCGGGTACAAGGGTTCCATCATCCTTATCCAGAAAATTAACCTCTTTGATCCCCAAAACAGCCGCGGCGGCGCGTTCTTCTTTATGACGCAGAGCGCATAATTCGCTGCCGGGAATATCACGATTGCTGTCGTTACGACCTTTATCCCCGCAAGTCAGAAGGCTATAGCTGATTTCATGCCCAGCCTTTACCCAACGAGCCAGGGTTGCCCCACAAAAGAATTCTGGGTCATCCGGATGGGCCAGAATGACCAGGATGCGCTGTCGTTCGGGCCAAATAGCTGAAATATCGGTCATCATTTTTTTTCGGTGGTCCTTAAAATATGGGTTCAAACAATACCCCCAGCATATTGTTTGAACCCATATTGGTCGGTCTATTTTTTCGTATGCGTAGCGGTTCTACCGGTTCCGGTAGGTTGTGCTGGCTGAATTCCGGCCTGCGGCGCGGTGGTTTTTTTCTCGTCCTTGGCACAGTCACAGGCGCCGGTCCCATGTTTCGCGCATGGCGCTTCGGCTTTGCGGCGCAGCGCTTCCAGCTCGTCCCACGGCTCGAGCAGGTCCTTGGAATATTCGCGAACGATTGGGCGTTCTGGTCTTTCAAATCGTTCGGGGCGCTCGGGACGATCAGGGCGCTCAGGACGTTCTTGAACCTTAATCTCAAGTTCGACCAGGACAACGTTGCGCAGAGGATAGGTATCCAATACCTTGCCTTCGCCGTCTGGTGTTATCACCCGTTTGCCTCGTTTGGGTAATTCCTTACGGGCGGCCACATATTGCTCATATTCATAGATGAGACAGCAACGCAAGCGTCCGCACATGCCGGTGATTTCAGTCGGAGTGAGTGAAATGCCTTGTTCCTTGGCCATCTTGATCGAGATTGGGCTGAACTCGGTCAGGAACTTGGAGCAGCAGCGTGTTTCAAGACCACATGCGCCCATACCGCCCAGCAGTTTGGCCACATCCCGGGGGCCTATCTGGCGCATTTCTACCTGGGATTGCGGATAAGTTTTTTGCATATCCTTACGTAAGGACTTGAGATCGACTTTGTCTTCAGTTTCAGTGCTGAACATTAAAGCCAGCCGCGTCCCATCAAAAGAATATTCTGCGGAAATGATTTTTACACCAGCCAACTGCAATTCGGCTGCGCGTGCCCGGCAATTGATCATTGCCTCGGTCTGTTTTTGCATCCAGGTTTGGCGCAAGACCAGGTCTGCGGGGGTGGCCTTACGTTCGATCGGTTTCCAGGTCCCTTCCGGTGGCGCGGGTGGGTTTTCAATCCGTTGAGTTACTTCCCCAATTTGGCGCCCGCGGACAGTGTCAACGATCACTGATTCGCCCACCTTTAAATCGGGAACGGGAGTGGCGTCGAAATGATAGACTTTACCTACTTTGCTAAAACGGATACCAACAATATTGGGTTGCATAAATCCATTATATCCCCCTCTCGTCTAAAGGAGAGGGCTGGGTGTGTGAAGGTTAGATGATGTCGATGGTCGGAGTATTATTTTGGCTCAGGGCGGCCAGGCTTACGCGGGCAGCGACAGCCTCAGCCAGGCTCTGCAGGGCTTTGGCAGCGTCTGATTCCGGCTCGGTAATGACGATCGGCTTACCCGTATCGCCACCGATGCGCACATTTGGGTTGAGCGGGATGGCTCCCAGGAAAGGCACGTCGTAGTGATTAGCCATCTTTTCTCCGCCGCCCTGTCCGAAGACATCCATTCTGGAGCCGTCGGGCAGGCTCAGGTAACTCATGTTTTCGATGACCCCCAGGATGGGCACATTCAGGGTTTTGAACATTTCCAGACCGCGGCTGGCATCTTCGAGCGAAACTGCTTGCGGCAGGGTCACGATGATCACGCCGGAAAGCGGCAGCGCCTGGGCTAAGGAGAGCGGCGCGTCGCCTGTGCCCGGGGGAAGGTCAATGATCAGGTAATCAAGCTCGCCCCATTCCACGTCGCTGATGAATTGGCGGATGGCAGAATTGAGCATTGGGCCACGCCAGATCAGCGGTTGGCCAGGTTTGACCAGGTAACCCATGGACATCATCTTGACACCGTAGGACTCGGCGGGTTGAAGCTTGTCGTCTTTCGGATTGGGCATATAAGGCGCGCCCATCATGGTCGGTACATTGGGGCCGTAAATATCGGCGTCCATCAAGCCAACCCGTGCCCCGCTTTTCGCCAGAGAAACTGCCAGGTTAACTGCGACTGTGCTTTTTCCAACGCCACCTTTACCAGAAGCCACGGCAATGGCATTGCGCACCGGGGCATTTACCAACCCGCGCATGCGGCCATCGTTGGGAACATCTGAATCAAGCTTGACAGTCACCTTTTTTGCGCCGATGGCTTCGACAGCCTCGCGGGCTTCTTTTTCGATCCGCCCGCGCAGAGGGCAGGCGGGTGTGGTCAACATAACGCTAAAACTTACCTCGTTGTTCTCAACTATTAAATCGCGCACCATACCGAGAGAAACAAGGTCTTGGTGCAGTTCGGGTTCTTGCACCTTACTCAGGGCAGCAAGAACGGTATCTCTTGTGATTTCACTCATTTTTTTATTCTACCTATCTGGGAGATATTGGGTTATTAAAACAGGTTGCAGGTCAGGATTATACCCTAACCTGCAACCAATAAAATATTTTTGAATGGAACCCTGGGCCAGCTTCAGGCCTTGGCAGCTTTAGCGGCAGCCTTCTCGGCGCGAGCGGCTTCTTCGCGGGCATTATTCTTGGGTCGGATGCTCGCATAATACGAGACCGGTCTCATCAAGCGCTCTTTGTTGAGTAAGTTGCGCCCGAAAGAAGAAAGTTCGTAGTCATGATCCATCTTGATCGCGTCGAAGGGACAATATTCGGCACAGAAACCACAGTTCATACAGATATCTCCGTCGATCGTAAACTCGGCGGGCTGGGGTAACGGACGACCGGTGGACGGGTCAATGGTGCGGACGATCCAGATGCACTGGGGTGGGCAGGCTTTGGCGCAAATTCCACAGGAAGTGCAGCGGATATTCTTTTCGCCGTTGGGGCCTTCATCATAGACCAGGATAGGCAGATAACGAAATTCTTCGGGGACGATCAGTCTCTCTTCCGGATACTGGATGGTGAATGTACCCTTGGCATCTTTGCTGGTACGGAATTCTACTTTTCCGTAACGTTTGAAGAGCCAGTTGATCTCCTCGAGGTAGGAATCTACGAAGCGCTTGAGGGTGACGCTCAGACCTTTGAGTAAACCTTGACCATACATATTTTACACTCCTACCGGTCGAGTTCACCGAGCACGATATCCACCATGCCCAGGATGGAAACAAAGTCGGCGATCTTGGTGCCAACGCACATCTTTTCCACCGCGGTGATGTTGATAAACGATGGAGTCCGGATGTGATAGCGATAGGGGTTGGCTTTACCGTTGGAAACAACATAGAAGCCCAATTCGCCTTTGGGGGCTTCTACCCGCCCGTAAGCCTCTCCCGCTGGGACGCGCACCTGATATTGAGGTTTACCCGTCAGGAAGGGTCCTTCCGGAATCTGCTTGACAGCCTGTTGCAAGATGCGTAAAGATTCGCGGATTTCGTCAACGCGCAGGTAGTAACGATCCAACAGGTCACTGTTGTGGCGCACCGGGATATCGAATTCGAAACGATCATAAATGCCGTACGGATCGGCGCGGCGGATATCGTAAGGAACGCCGGAGGCGCGCAAGTTTGGTCCGCTGACCGAATAAGCCATAGAGTCTTCGGGACTGAGATAGCCAACGCCTTTCATGCGCGCTGTAAAAATCTCGTTTTCTGAAAGCAAGCGGTCAAATTCCTCGGCTTTACGGGGCAGGCGCTCAAAAACCAAATCCTTGATCCTTTTCAGGCTGGCCTCATCAATATCGCGCACTACGCCGCCGAAGCGGTGATAGTTGCACATCATCCGTGAGCCGGCCACCGCTTCGAAAATGTCGAGGATCAGTTCCCGCTCCTCAAACGCATACAGCGCCGGGGTGAAATAGGCGCCCAGATCATTCCAGAGCATGCCAAACAGGATCAGGTGGTTTTGGATGCGGCTGAGTTCGCCCATGATCACGCGGATATATTCGGCGCGTTCTGCTACCTGGACTCCGAGCAACTTTTCAACCGCCAGGGCATAGCCCCAGTTGTTGTACATTGAATTGAAGTAGTCCAGGCGGTCGGTATAGGGCATATTTTGTAGGAAAGTATTGCGTTCACCGATCTTCTCATGGTTGCGGTGCAGGTAGCCCATGACCGGTTTCAGGCTGACGATTGTTTCACCATCCAGAACCACAACTGCGCGGAAAACGCCATGTGTCGAAGGGTGCTGCGGACCCATATTAACGATGATATGGTCGGTTTTAATGCCGTCCTTTTCCTCGGTCTTATACCTTTTCAAGGAGGCGTACAGCGCTTCTTCCGGGTCGGTGGGCGTCCACTTTTCGGGGTCGAAACCTGGTTTGAACATAATGTTATCGCCAAACGGAACGCGCGTTTCTGCATAAGAATGCTTGCCTTCGGGCCAGCGGCTCTTCAGCGGTTTATTGTCTTCCTCGTAGAAAGCTTCTTTCCAATCTTTGCGCATTGGAAACCCATCAAAGCCTTCCCACATCAGGATGCGGCGCAGGTCGGGATGACCGGTAAATTTGATCCCGTAAAGATCCCAGGCTTCACGCTCCTGCAGATCTACGCCTGGCCAGATGGAAACCAGCGAAGGCACCTCGGCCGGGTCGACGCGCTCGGTCTGTGTCTTGAAAACCAGGGCCGGGCCACCGGTGGACTTGTAGGCATGGTAGACAACCTCCAGCTTGTTCTGTTCGGGGTAATCCACACCGGTGACGCAGGAAAGCATGTCGTAACCCAACTCGTCGCGAATGGCTGTCGCCACCTTCAACAAAGAGTCTTTTTCTACCATCCAGCCGGAATAACCGGGACGGACATCAGCAGTGAATGCGCCAGGGAACCTGGCCGCAAATTGGTCAATCGTTTCAGTGAGTACAGGGGTAGCCATCTTGTTGCTCCTACGCGTTTTCAGAGGCCGGGGCGGCGGGCTTGGCCAGGTCGGCGGCCGTGGCCTTAATTTCGGGGATACGGCGGGGGTCGATCAAGTCCGGGCCAAGGAAAGGAATGGCCACCTCAACGGAGTCGGCGCCTTTTTTATACCAGCGCACTGTCTTGATCGACTGCTTGTCGATCTTTTCCTGGAGCATAATCATACCGGCCATCATGGCTTGAGGCGTAGGTGGGCAGCCGGGGATGTAAACGTCCACCGGTAGAAATTTGTCGATTCCGGCTACCACGTTATAGCCTTCCTTAAAAGGTCCTCCGCCCGAAGCGCAGGCGCCCATCGCCACCACGTACTTCGGCTCAGGCATCTGGTCGAACAGGCGCACGATGGAAGGGATCATTTTCTTGGTCACCGTGCCGGCCACGATCATGACGTCGCATTGCCGCGGGCTTGGGCGCATAACCTCCATGCCGAAGCGCGCCATGTCATAACGCGCAGCCTGGGCGGCAATCATTTCAATCGCGCAGCAGGCCAGACCGAACATCATCGGCCAGATGGATGAACGCCGGCCAAAGTTGTAAACCCGGTCGAGAGTCGTGATGGCGATTTTACCGTCCAATTCCGACGGGATCTCGAAGCCCGGCAGGTTGAGTTCATTCATGCTCATAGTATCTCCTCGAACCAATCCTGGTATATTGCCAAAAGGATGTCATCATGGGCGAGAGCCGGGTCATCCTTGAAATTGGAGAGCGCCAGCGTCCAGGCGAGAATCATCCTGAGCGAGACGCTTTCCATGTCCACGTTTGGGTGCTCGGCTTTGAGTGCCAGGGCAATCGCGTAGGTGGATTCCCAATGGAGAGTCTCTGCCATGATTGTGAAAATTATAGCGTTTAGATCCGCAACCGTCAATTGAATTATGCAAATATTGATTTGCATAATTCAATTGGTGATGTTATCATGACAAATGTCATGACAACATTTACCTCCCGCCAAACCATCCTGGTTTACCTGGGCCAGCATAAAGGCGCCAGCGCGCTAGAAATAAGCCGCGCGTTGCGGGTAACCCCGGCCAATATCCGTTACCATTTATCCATCCTGGTTGCGGATGGACGCGCTCAGGTGCTGGGCTTACGCTATGAACATGGACGTGGGCGGCCGCTGCAGGTCTATGGTCTCAGCGAAGCGGCGTTGGGCGATAACCTGGCCGGGCTTGTCGGTGCATTGTTTTCTCAGGTCTTGGAAAACTGCACCGGGGCTGAATTGGATGCAGTTCTGCAGAGAATTGCCTCCAGCCTGGTCCCGGTCCAGGTGGGTCAAGCCGATGGGCAACTGACCCGTCGCCTGGCGCAACTCATTGCGCAGCTCAATCGCTCCGGCTATGCTGCCCGCTGGGAGGCGCATGCGGCTGCGCCGCGCATCATCTTTGAGCGTTGCCCGTATGCGGCTGTGATCGCAAAGTATCCGCAGTTATGCCGTATAGACGGTTTGATATTACAGCAGCGCCTGGGCAGCCAGGTGGAGCAAACTGCCTGCCTGGAAAAAAACGCTCGCGGCACCTTGTTTTGCCAGTTCGTCATCCGCGAGATGCGCAGCCAGTAAGTTTTTCCAGCCAGGCAATGCAAGATTCGTTCATCAGCGAAGTGGGAATAATTTTCTATAGAGCTATATGATATGTCAACTACGGATATGGTAATTTTTGGAAAAACTCTCAGCGCTTGCTTTGCAGTTGAAGAATAGCTTCAACCAGCCTTTAAGAGAAGCGGAAAGCGCAAGGGGGGGTTATAATAACAAACATATTCAGGAGAAATTTGATGAGCGAAAGCGAAAATATTACTGGTACGTCGTTTTTTGACCGCCCGAACGTGAAAATAGAAACTATCCCGGTGGCCGGTGGTATCCCGTTTGGGATGGAAAGCGTCACTAATTCGGCCCTGGGCATCGGCGGCGCGTATGGCGCCTGGGGCGCGAGTTGTAATAACCAGCAGCTGCCTGCCTTTGTCGAAAGGCGCCTGGGCGCACCCCTTGCAGATACGGATATCATGAATTTGAGTGAACTTGGTTTCGTCAGCCGGCATCATATCCCGGATTTGACGGATGCGGAGCATGTGGAGCTGGAAGTGGAAGTCGGCGCGCGCCTGCTCAAACAGGCCGCCCGGGCCAACGGTTGGGATCCGGCTGAGGTAAAGGGTGTCTTGATCGGCAACAGCGGACCGGTCAGCCAGGATTTTGTCGACCAGATCGCCAGGCGAGCTGGCGTTCCAGCAGATGCGCTGATCGTCAGCGTGCATAAGGCTTGCGATGGTTCGATGGGCGCGCTGCACCTGGCCCTTAACCCGGAATTGGCTGCGCCGGGCCAATTCAATGTAGCCGAGGAATTGGCCGGAAAAAAAGTGCTCGTCGGCGGGCTGGAGGGACTGAGCCGCTTTACCGCCCATGCGAAGGACAAGAATGCCCTGCAGCTATTTGCAAATGGCGCTGGCGTGATCGGCATCGTGCCGGGTGAGACCATGAAGTTGCTGGCCGGGAAAAGTTTCGAAAATTATGATGAAGAGGGTTTGCTCCAGGTGCGCATGTATTACCCGCATTCGAAGGAAATGATCCCGGGTAAATCGCTGCTCGAAGTTTACCAGGAAGCTCCGCGCCATTTGCGCGTCTCGGGTATGATGCACGAACCGGCGGATGGCATGCCGATTGTCATGGCGGGACTGATGGGCATGGTCAAGCTGTTCGTGCGTTCGGGCGTGCAGGTGGTTACCGAAGTTTTTGAGGAATATTCGGCCTTGATGGAGAAGGTCGGAACGCCAGAGCGCAAGATTGAGGTGGGTATTGTCCACCATGCAAATTACAAGATCAATTTGCTAAAGGCCAAGCAGCTCAGTAAGGTTGGCATTGAGTATCCCATGCCCTGGCTGCTGAACGATTTTGGCAATGTCAGCGCGGCCTCGTGCATGATCGCCTTCCTGCGCCAGTTACCGAACATCCAGCCCGGCGAACACGTCATGTTTGACGGTTTTGGCGCCGGCACCTATTACGATGTGATGGCTGTTTCAATGGGCTGACGAAGCCGAAAGGTGATAGAGATGATTGCGCAGACGAGTACTATCCTGAGCGAAGTGGCTGAAGAGTTGCAGATCCCCGAGGATGAATTGATTCGTAAGGGATTGCGCAGCTATCTTGAGCGTCAACTGCAAGTGGTTAAGACGGGAATTTTCGAGATTACGAGTCGTTATAATGTCTCTGGGGTCGAGGACATGGATATACGTTATCAGAAGGGCACACTTGAAGAGGCTGATTCCTGGCAGGATTTGCAACGCCTGGATCATTTGGAATATAAGCGAGACCGACTCAAAAAGTTACTCGAATCGCTAGCATGACACAGGTCAATATTGGGCATTTGCGGGATATTGCCGAAATTGAATTCGCTGATATTGTGAAGGCAACGATTATCCCGGACGTCAATGAGCTGCGCATCATTCTGCAAGACGAAAGTTTTGTGGATGTAGATCATCCACCGCAGGCGCTGCGGGAGTTTTTAACATTTGTGCGGCGAAAAATTGGTCCAACCAAATGATACGCAAAGAGCCTGAGTAGTAACTATTCGACGGTGACGCTTTTGGCCAGGTTGCGGGGTTGGTCGACATCCAGGCCGCGGATGGTAGCGATGTGGTAGGCCAGGAGCTGGAGCGGGATGACCGTGACCAGCGGCGAGAGCATCCAGGGACAATCCGGAACCCACAGAATGTGGTCGGCCATGCCCTGGATCAGCTCGTCGCCGTCGCTGGCGACTGCGATGACCGTGCCCTGGCGGGCCTTGGCTTGCTGGATCTGGCTGATCATCTTTTCACGCCAGGGGTCGTTGGGGGCGATGCAGACCACCGGCATATTCTCATCAATTAGCGCGATCGGGCCATGTTTCATCTCCCCGGCCGGGTAGCCCTCGGCATGCACATAAGAGATTTCCTTGAGCTTCAACGCGCCTTCGTAAGCGATGGGCATGTTGATACCGCGACCCAGGTAGAGACAATCACGAATGTCCTTGAGCGCGTAAGCGACTTTTTCGACGGCCGCATCTCGCTGCAAGGCGCGACCAACCAGGTCCGGGACCAGGCGCAGATCTGCCACCAGCGCCCGGCGTGTCTTTTCGTTGATCACGCCGCGCAGGTCAGCCAGCAGGATGGCCAGCATGTACTGGTCAACCAGCGGCGCGGTAAAGGCCTTGGTTGAAGCCACCCCAATTTCCGGGCCGCTCTGCATGGCAATACTGCCGTCGGCGACGCGCATGGCCTGTGATCCGAGCGCATTGACAATGCTCCAGATCAAAGCGCCTTTGCGCCGGCCCTCTTCCATGGCCGCCAGGGTGTCGGCGGTTTCACCCGACTGGGATATCGCCAGCACGACGGTGTTTTCGTCGACGATCGGGTCGTTATAGCGGAACTCGGAACCAATCACGACTTCGACGGGGATGCGCGCAATTTTTTCGATCAGGATCTTGCCGACCATGCCGGCATAAGCCGCCGTGCCGCAGGCGGTGATGTAAATCTTGTTAATGTGCCGGGCGACATCTTCCGTCAGGTGCAGGTCGGGCAGGCGGATCTTGCCGCGCTCGAAATCTGCGCGACCGGCCAGGGTATCGGTCAGCGCGCGCACCTGTTCGTGGATCTCTTTTTGCATGAAGTGGCGGTATTCGCCTTTCTCAGCGGCGACCGGGTCAAAAGCCACCGTGTGAACATGCGGGATGACTTCCTGGCCTTCAATCGTTTCGATGCGCACCCCGTCGCGGGTCAGGATGGCCATCTGGCGTGATTCAAGGAAAATAACCCGGCGGGTATGTTCCATGATGGCCGGGATGTCGGAAGCGATGAAGTTCTCCGCTTCGCCCAGGCCGATGACGACCCCGCCGGCATTGCCGATGCGCGCGCAGACGATCTTATCCGGTTCGTCGGCGCTCATCAGGACGATGCCGTGCGCGCCCTGGATATGTTTGAAGGTCTGGCGCGCGGCTTCGGTCAGATTTAGCCCGCTGGCCTGGTAGCGTTCGACCAGATGGACGATGGTTTCGGTGTCGGTGTCCGAGTTGAACTGGACCCCTTCGGCGCTTAATTCATCCCTGAGCTCGAGGAAGTTTTCGACGATGCCGTTATGGACGACGACCACGCGCCCGGCATTTCCCAGGTGCGGGTGAGCGTTGCGCGCTGAGGGTGCGCCGTGCGTGGCCCAACGGGTGTGGCCGATGCCGGGCTGGCCGCTGGCCGGTTCGCGGGCCACCATCTGTTCCAGGTTGGCGAGTTTGCCGGCGGCGCGGCGGATCTGGATCTCTCCGTTTTCGAGCACGGCGATACCGGCCGAATCATAACCACGGTATTCGAGGCGTTTGAGTCCATTCAGGATGATAGGGGTTGCATCACGCGGGCCGATGTAAGCGACAATTCCACACATAAAAGGGTTTCCTCCAAAAGGTACTTTCCATCATTCTTGCACATTCGTGACTGGTTAGGACAAAATGCTCAGTGAAAAATGAAGTCATCATTGAATGTTTTAGCTGTACAGCGCACGGGCGCGGGTTTTGGGAAAGGCTGCGAAACGTGTTGCGGGAATAAAAGAAATGCACCAAAAATGCACCAATTATGCACCGGTTATGCACCGAAAACCGGGTTGGAAATATTTTTTGGCCGGGAGATAGGCGATGGGGGATGGGATTGGCATCTTAACTATATTATCGCATTAATGACTCCACTGCAAAAAGGATGCGATAAAAGTCATCCAAATTGCACTCTCCT
>CAZHWV010000023.1:0-38878 GCA_964536185.1 uncultured Anaerolinea sp.
GAATTTCCCAGTTCAGGTTACGGAATAGAACTCGAGCGCCAAGGATAAGAGTGGTATTGGATAGACTGATTGAGATCATCGTTCTTGTTACTTCCCGGGCCGCCAGACCGGGTCAAAGTCATTTTGCGGGGAAGAGGTTAAGCGTTGGGCGGAACCTATTAACAACGGGAAAATGTAAATATCCGGGTTTTTTGTGTCTGTTGTCTCATAAGTGACCCATTGCCCGTCGGGCGAAAAATCGACATCCACCACTGGTTGTGGGATTGGTAGCAGGCTGATCTTGTTGGTTTGGAAATCAAAACTTGCCAGTGACGATGGCGCCGACAAATTACTATTGGTCCGGCTGAAGAATAAGGATGTGCCATCTGGTGACCAGGACGGTAAATATTCGGAAAATGACCCACCAGTGCGCAGCAATTGCTGTTTATTGCTGCCATCAGCTGACATGCTCCAAATTTGCAGCAAACCGAGGCGCAGCGTGGTGAATGCAATCTGGCTTGAATCCGGCGACCAAGTTGGATAGCGCGATTGGGTGTTTTCACCTGGTGATGTCAGGCGGGTGAGGCTTTTATCGCCCAGGTCGAAAGCGTAAATTTGCATGGAACCATCGCGGAGGGATGTGAACGCAATTTTCTGGCCGTCTGGTGACCAGGCGGGTTCAAAATCGCCAGCTGCTGCGAAAGGCAACGGTTCCGTTGTTCCGGTTTCGACATTTAGCAGGTACAACCCAGAATTTGGGTATTGGGTGGCTTTCTCTAAGCAGGGAGAAACAAAAACAATTAGTTTGCCATCTGGAGACCAATCAAAACTGCAGGCGCCGTTGGGATCGTTGGTCAAAGGGCGTAGAGCGGTTCCCGCCACATCGAGCAAGAAAATTTGTGCGCTGTTATCGAGGATGGAGGCGAAGGCGATTTCGCCTGGACCGCCGCCCAGGGGTGTCGCCTGGGGCAGGCTGGTGATGAATGTGCTGGCAGTGGGTGCCGTGGTTTCAGGGATAGGGCTGCTGGTTATTGCCGAAACGGTAGGAGTAACAGGTTTTGTGGCTGTTTTGGAAAGAACAACAGTTGCTATGGGCGCTGAGGTGGAAATAATGGATTGGGCTGGCGTAGATCGGATCGTCAAGGTTGTTTTCGGCGCGCTGGTAGGGGCTGGTAGGGGGGTATTGGAGCTAATAACTCCCGGTGAACTTGTCGGCAGAGGCGTCTGGCTAAACGAAAGCGCTGGTGATGCTAATGAACCGGATCGAAAAAGTTGTTGGTTGAGCGGGTTGAGCCGGATTGCTCCCGCGACGATAAGCAGCAGGATAAGGAAATATCCAACTATTCGCCACAACGAAAATGATCGCTTTTGGGCGCCATCATCTGGCTTCTGGATTGGTGAAAGTTGCTCAGAAAATGCTTTTTCGGTTTCGAGCCTGAGCTCGGTCTGGCCTAGCAGCGCTTGTTTGAATGCCTCGGCAGATTGATATCGGTTGGATGAATTCACTTCGAGGGCTTTTTCGATCACTGCTGCCAGCCGGGGGGAAATTTCCGGGCGATGTTCGCGCAAAGGCGTCAAGTTTATGCTTTCAACTGCGCGTATCAGGCTGTCTTCAGGAATGATTCCAGTTAGAGCTGCGTAAAGAGTAGCCCCCAGCGAATAGATATCGGTGCGGGCGTCAGTGCGGGCAGAGCCGTATTGTTCCGGGGGTGAATAGCCTGGCGTCGTGGCGCGCGCGCCAACCAAGGTTTCTTCATGTTCCCAACCCATTTTCGCAAGTCCAAAATCCACCAGGTAGACTTGCCTGTCGGTGGAAATTTTGATATTGCCTAGTTTAATATCACGGTGAAAAATGGGCGGTTTGTGCGAATGCAAGTAGGTCAGCGCAGAACAGGTAGCAGTTCCGATGCGAACAGCATCGTCTTCAGATAACGGGCCATCCCTTTCGATGTGTTGGCGCAAGTCCTCACCATCGATATAGTCCATGATCAGGTATTGCCCCATTTCGTCGATGACGAAGTGATCGGTCACTCGCGGGAGATTGGGATGGCGGATACCGGCCAGGATAATGGCTTCCATGCGAAACTGGCGGGCACAATCTTCGTTGGTAAACAGGTTTTCTTTAACAGCCACGTCCACGCCCAGGCTTTCATCCACGGCGCGATAAACAGCCCCCATTCCGCCGCGCCCAAGAATCTCAACCACGCGATAACGATTGTAAAGAAGATTTCCTTGGGAAAGGGTCATAATGACTATTTATACCAGTAAGATTGCAAGAAAAATCAAATTTGAGTGCCCCAAGAACATCCCTGGTGGGAGGTTCTTATGGAAATAATCAATTCTTTTTGCCAGGCCGCCAAATCGGGTCAAAGTCATCACCAGGATCGGTGGTGAGGCGGGATCGATCTGATCCAGATATGGTTGTAATATAAATATCCTGGTTGAAGGAATTGTCAGGCCAGCTTTCAAAAACGAACCACTGGCCGTCTGGCGAGAAACTGGCATTCACAACCGGTAATGGCTCGATATTGATCGGCACGGCTAGCCTGGTGGCGCGATCTTCGTAGCGCATGCTCATTAATTTGTAGGGCGCAGTCCCATCAAAATTGGTCTGGTTGAAGACGACAAATTGTCCGTCAGGGCTCCAGGTTGGCAAAGAATCAAGCACCGTATTGCCACTCTGCACAAGCTGGTCGTTGGGCTTGTCCATATTGGCATCCCCATTGGTGGTTACCCATATCTGGTTAAAGCCCTGGCGCTTGAGGACATAAGCAATCTGTGAACCGAAAGGATTCCAGGCAGGCTGGCGGGCGTAGATTGCCCCTACGATACTCTGCGCTTTGGTCAACCTTGTAAACTTGTTACTGTCCAGGTTGATCATGTAAATTTCCATATACCCATCTCGCAAAGATGTAAAGGCGATGTGATTGCCATCTGGCGACCAGGCCGGCTCAAAATCACCACCCATGCTGGCGGGTATGGCGGTACGTAAACGGCTCTTTACCTCCAGAATATACAGGCTAGAGCCTTGATAGGTTTCCTGTTTTTGCTTGCATGGAGTGATGTAGACAATCTTTTCACCATCCGGCGACCAATCTGGTTGGCAGGCCCCATCCCGCTCATTTGTAACCTGGATGACATCGCCGCCATCGGCGCGCATGATGTAGACCTGGGGGCTGCCTGTGCGGGTTGAAACAAAGGCTATTTCTCCCAACCCACCACCTAACGGAGTTTGGGTGGGAGCAGGGAGTGTATTGGTCATCACAGGCTGAGGCGTGAGTGTTTTTGTAGGAACCGGAGCGGTTGCGATCTGAGTCTGTGTGGGCGCAGCAGTAGGCGGTAGGCTCGTTACCACCATAGTCGGTGAAATGAAACCGATTAGGCTGGCGCGAAAAGCGGGGTTATTCACCCAGGAAAACCAGCCGGCGAGTAACACGAATGCAATCCCAATCCAGATTCCCAAGCTGGCAAAGCGGCGTATCCGGCGGCGAAAGCGTATGGAGGCTAAAGCGATATCATCCGCCATCGTTTTAGATGATTCGATCGGAGAAGTGCGTAATTTTGGTTCGTCGCCATCCTCTAATTTGGTGGAATCTTCGGGTGGCGGTTTAACGCTAAGGGTATTAAAGTCCATGTCAACGAGGCGCAATGTTTTTGAGTTAGAGAAAAGCAGCCCATGGCGAAACGCATCCGCAGTTTGGTAGCGGTCATCCGGATAGGCTTCCATTGCTTTTTCTATGCACGCCGCAAGTCGTCGAGAGATTTTGGGATTGTGTTTGCGAATGGGTGTGAGTTGCTGGTTGTCCATGACGCGAGCCAGACCATCTTCAGGGATTACCCCAGATAAGGCTGCATATAACGTAGCACCAAGAGAGTAAACATCAGAGCGCGGGTCTGTGCGGGCTGTGCCATATTGCTCCGGCGGTGAATAACCTGGTGTCATGGCGCGCGCGCCAGTGGTGGTGGTTTGGCTGCCCTGGACGAGTTTTGCTAGCCCAAAATCGACGAGATAAATTTCTCCAGTGGGTGCGATCTTGATGTTGCCTGGTTTGATATCGCGGTGTAAAACTGGCGGCTTACGTGTATGTAAATAAGCGAGCGCATCACAGACCGCAGCGCCAATTAAAATAGCATCTTCCTCAGTGATATTGCCCAATCGCTCCATGCGTTGGCGCAGGTCTTCCCCCTCGATATAATCCATGACAAGATATTGCCCCTCGTCTTCCATGACAAAATGGTCGGTGACACGGGGCAGATGTTGGTGGCGTACGCTTGCTAAAATGACTGCTTCGAGCCGAAACTGGCGTGAATATTCATCCGTGGTGAATGAATTCTCTTTTACAGCAACTTCCACGCCCAGGTTTGCATCCATGGCGCGATAAACAGACCCCATGCCTCCCTGGCCCAGGATTTCAACTATTCGGTAACGCCCGTTTAAGAGAGTTCCTTGTTCTAAGGTCATCTTTATTAAAAGCTCGATCCAAATACGTATTTACTCACTGGATGGGTTGGAAAGCTTGCATCCAAGAAGAATTGGTTTTTTATGGTTATTTTGCCATAAATCAAGCGCTGGTGAGTAAATACCCAAATACGCTAGAATTTACGTATTTTTATTATATCAAAGGATAGGAGCATTACTAGGAAAATTGCCCGGATATTGCTCCTATCCGGGGATGCCTGAAAAACTTTCGGCTGGTTAGACATTTTTCTTTTGAGCCAAATTCAACTTTTGGAACACCCATGGAGCGCCAGCGGTTATCCATAAGCCGACCAGCGCGAAACGGAGATAACGTAAGAAGTACGGGATAAACATATCTCCGCGAGGAAAGATGGCGCGTAAGCCGAGATAGAGAACTAATACCCCAAACAGCCCCGGTAATAGTCGTAAAATCCTTTGGCCGACGCTCCCGCTGGCATCGTAGCCGCCCTGCGAATTCATCCATGCCATCCCAGCCAGCATTCCGAACAGTGCCGCCGCTGATGTGATTGTAGTATCAAGTGATACAGGCGATGGAAGTGTACTCACTCCTGCTAGTCGTGCATTTTCCAGCCAGGAGCCAGGCAATGCCCAGCCGCGCAGCGTGCCGTAAGCAAGAATTCCAAAAACGAGCATGAGCATGGACAGGGCGAACGCCAACCCCACCTGTTGTCCCAAGGATTTCCTTTTCGCCCAGGTCGCAATAGCATTCCACCAGGCTAAGAATGCCCATAATATCAGCGATCCAATCACCCAACCTAACAAGACATCGGTGGGAAAATGGACAGCCAGGTAAAGCCGCGAGAGACCAATCATCAGGATAATAAAAACCGCCAGTAGCCAGGCCCATGGGCGCTTGATCAGTGCGGCAGCCATGCCCCACAAGCTTGTGGCAATCTGGGAATGCCCGGAAGGAAGACCAAAAGATGTTTCAGCCGCATAAGCCTTCACCTGAGTACTGAACCAGTACGGGCGTGGGCCGTGGAAACTCAGCTTAAATATTTCGTTTATGCCACCAGAAAACAAGACAATGGTTCCAATGCGCAGGCCAAAACTGGCATTCACGCTCCAGTAGATAATCGGAAGAAGAATCAGGATAAACTCTTCAGAACCTAGAAATGAAAAAAAAATCATCGGCCCCATCAGCCAATTCCCCAACCCTTGAAACCAGAAAATAAAGGCAATTCCATTATTCCAGATGGTTTCCATCTAAACCTCCGATAAGTGATTTCCAATATCCAAAAAGTAGCGAACAAGTAGGATTATGCAGAAATTAACTGGGGTTTTCAGTCAGCATAAGTGGTCTGTGTGCACGAAACGGATAATATCAGTGTAATATGTCTTTTCCTGATGTCAGGAAATCAGGTTTGTCAATTGACGAGTTGAATACTAATATTGTACACTCAATATAATGAAAGCATCTTCTTACTATCGGTGGGACTGGCCAGCCGCGGTTTTATTAATCTCAGTGGTATTCACTGCGGCCGTGCGCCTGGATACCACTAATTGGACCCCAGACCTGGGTTATGTCGAGTCTTTGGCTGTGCTGGGAACTCTATTGGGCCTTACTTTAGGCCTAAGCCAATTCAAACGTCCTGCCTTAGGTTGGCTGGTGAGTTTGTATACATTGGTTATTGTTCCGATGCATTTGAGCAGGATTATTTCGGACGAGAAAACAACTCTTGGACAGGTAGCCAGCCTGTCGGGTAGATTTTTGGCTTCGATTGGCCTTTTAATCAAGGGTGAAGCGGTCGATGATTATATCTTCTTCGTGATATTAATGTCTGTTCTGTTTTGGGCAATTGGCATTTATGCCGGTTATCGGCTCATTAGGGAACGGGCTATTTTCCCAGTATTGCTGCCCTCTATCGTACCTATATTGGTCATTCAGTATTATGACGGCTATAAGCCCGACCGTATCTGGGGACTGGCTTTTTACTTTTTTCTCGCTTTGATGCTTGCTGGGCGCATCAATCTATTGAATTCGCATGAACGTTGGGTAGAACAACATGTTGTGGCTGGCAGTGACCCGGAATTTGACTTGAGCAAGAATATTGCTAGCGTAGCTGCTATCATCATTCTGGCAGCCTGGGTGATACCCGCTCCGGTAATGGTTTTGCCTATGGCGGCTAGTGTCTGGCGAAATATTAATGAACCGTTCGAAGGCGTCCGTAAGCGCTTGGATGATATGTTGGCTGCTTTGAATTCAAGCAGAATCAATAACACTGCGGGCGAATTATACGGCGACGCGATGAGTCTGGGGCGTACCGCCGGGAGTGGCGAAGCAGAACTTTTTAGCGTGCATGCGCCACAAAACAATCTCCCTCGTCTGTACTGGCGCATGCGCGTTTATGATAGTTTTCAAAACGGAATCTGGCAGACGACCAACAGTAAGAATACCCCTTTTGAGCCAGACGATGGCAGTTTTGTGCGTAATGATGTCCTGCCTGCTCCGGTTGCAGAGTTCATCTTCACATGGAAGACCAGTCGGAGCGCCGTACTCGCGACGCCATCGCTCCCGGTTTGGGTCAGCAGGAAAGGTTCCATACAAACCAATTTAAGTCCCGGTGGCCAGACTGATCCGTTAAGCTGGAATGTTTCTCAGAACTTACAAACAGGTGACCTTTACCAGGTTCGCGCCTTGCTGTCTAGCCCGACACAGAAAGATTTGCGCGCAAGTGGAAATGATTACCCTACCTGGATTGCAGAGCGTTACTTGCAGGTCCCTAAAAATATTTCTGGAGAATTCACACGTTTAGCAGTCCAAGTAACCAGCGGAATGCCGACTAATTTCGATAAAGCCGAAGCGGTGACCACATATCTGCGCCAGAACATCACCTACAATGAAACCATCCCGGCGCCTCCACCCGGTATCGACTCGCTCAGCTGGTTTTTATTTGGTTGGAAGAGTGGCTTTTGTAATTATTACGCCAGCGCTGAGGTTTTGCTGCTGCGCTCGGTCGGCATTCCGGCGCGCATGGTGGTGGGTTTTGCCCAGGGGAAAAGCGGCAATTATGGGTCATACAGCGTGCGTGGACAGGACGCGCATGCCTGGCCGGAAGTCTACTTCCCCTCCATTGGTTGGGTACAGTTTGAGCCAACAGTTAATCAGACTGCCCTTGTGCGTCCCAGTGGAGATGTGGCCGCCCCGAGTGAGTCTATGAACCCGCGAACTGAAATCGCTGATGGTATCAGGAATGACTCGCGCTTCGATCGGGAAATGGATGACCTTGAAGCCAGGGCTACAAGGCGCGCAGCAAATTTTCTGGGACTGACTCGCGGAGAGTGGCTGTGGGTTATAATTTGCAGTGTTCTTGTGGTTGTTGCGGGAGTTTTTGTGTGGCGATTAAAGCGACACGATTTCCCGGGCAATTCATCGTACCTGCAGAGAATAGTGCACGCGGTAAAAGCCGTTTACTCATTTTATAACATCAAAAGCCCATCCTGGTTGGATCATTGGATTCGTTGGGGTGATGTGAGCGCTGTGGAACGCGCCTTTCACTCAGTCAACCAAGCGCTAACCTGGTTGGGAAAACCTCAGCCCAGTTATGTCACCCCCGCAGAGCGCGCCTTGTTGCTTACGAACTTGCTACCGGATGCGTCGAAGGAAATTGACATTCTAAACGCTTCGCTTGAAAAAACACTCTATAGCCCCCAGCCTGCAAATGCTGCTAGTGCAATTCGCGCGGGTTGGATGCTCATGTTTTTCACAGTTCGTAAGATTTTACAGCGATGGTTGTATGGAGAATAAGATATGCCCCAGGATCCTTCTCTGAGCGTTGATCAGGAATTAAAAAATTTGTGCCAGACCGTCAGGCAAATCCGCTCGGATATTTTACCGATGCGCGTTAGTCTGCCGTCCACCACTTTGGAAGATCTTTCGCAGTTGGAAAGCAATCTCTACCGTATGGCTCAGGCAGTTGCGGCATTTAGCGAGGAGCGCAAGAACCAGATCGCGTTAACGGAAATAGGTCAGGTTATCAATTCCTCTCTTGATTTGGATGAAGTACTGCGTATTGTGATGGATAATATCATCAAGCTGACCGAAGCTGAACGCGGGTTCTTAATGCTACGGGATAATTCTGGCATGATGTCAACACGGATTGCGCGAAATTGGGAACAGGAGTCACTCAATGAAAATGAATATGCCGTCAGTCGCACAGTTATACAACGGGTGATTGAATCCGGCGAATCTGTCCTGACTACCAACGCCCAGCAAGATCCACGTTTTGGCGGTCAGGATAGTATCATCGCTTTTAACTTGCGTTCTATTTTGTGTGTGCCTCTAAAGGTAAAAAATGACCTGATTGGTGTGATCTATGCCGATAACCGTATCCGCTCTGGTATTTTTACAGAATCGGAGCGTGACCTATTGGGAGCCTTCTCGAACCAGGCCGCCATCGCTATCGACAATGCTCGCCTGTTTGAATCTCTGCGCAGTACCCTTGCCGAAGTGACTGAGTTAAAGAATATGATGGACAATATTTTTGCGTCCATCGCCAGTGGGGTCATCACGGCGAATATTGAAGACCTGATTACCTTGTGCAATCGTGCTGCCGAAGGGATTCTTGGGCAGACGTCACTCGAGATCATTGGGCGCAAGTTGGAGGATGTTCTGCCGTCTATTGCAGCGAATATTTTGCCGCAGGTCGCAAACATCCGCGATCGCGATACAACCATTACTGACCTGGAGATCAGCCATACCATGCCCCAACGCGGCCAGGTGGATTGGCGCTTAAACATGTCTCCGTTGAAAAATGCCGATCAGACTACCCAGGGCGTCGCTATCGTGTTAGATGATCTGACTGAACGCAAGCGGCTTGAAGGTCAGCGTAAATTATTTGAGCGCATGGTTTCACCGGCGGTCATCCAACAACTTGACCCAAACAGCCTTGCGCTAGGCGGTAAGCGTGTTGGCATCACCGTTTTGTTTGCAGATATTCGTGGATTTACCAGTTTCAGCGAAACTCAGTCGCCAGAGCAGTTGGTTTCGGTCTTGAATCGTTATTTGGCGGCTGGGGCTGAAGCTGTGCTCGAGGAAGAAGGTACGGTTGATAAATTTCTCGGTGATGCAGTCATGGCCTGGTTTAATGCCCCCATTCCTCAGGTTGATCATACCTTGCACGCTGTGCGCGCTGCGCTCAAATTACGTGCGCGTATTGCCTATCTGCATACGGTTTTGGCACCCGAAGCGCAACTGGCTTTTGGCGTGGGCATCCATTATGGGGATGCAATCCTGGGCTTGATTGGAACCGAGAAACGCCTGGAATACACTGCCATTGGCGATAGTGTCAACACGACTAAACGCCTGCAGGAAAATGCCGGGAAAAACCAGATTGTGATTAGTGGACAGGCCTACGAGTTTGTGAAAGACAGCGTCAACGTAGCTCCGATGGAGCCAATGATCGTTAAGGGAAAACGTGAGCCGATCCAGGTCTACGATGTACTTGGACTGAAGTAACCCGGTTATTTCCAGAGCCTGGTAATAAACTGTACTATGTGTTCCAGACCTTGACCCAGATATTCGGGTTCGATGAATTCGTGGATGGTATGCGCTCCGCCGCCGCGTGTCAGCCCCAGTACCAGGGCTGGATAGCCTCTGCTCAATGGGATATTGGCATCTGTCGAGCCAGTTGTCAGTACAGGTTCTAGACCTTGTTCATGCAGACAGGACTTAGCCAGCCGGATGATGGGGTGATCGGGGCTTATCTCGCCAGACGGACGTTGGCCGATGGGAACCATTTCCACCTCCAGGCCACGCTGCCTGGTTGTTTCAACGAAATTCTCCACTTGTGAGACCAATTGGGTCAAAGAATCTTGCTGTTCCGAGCGTAAGTCAAGCTCCATCCAGGCATTAGCGGCAATGGTATTAATGCTGGTTCCTCCACTGATGCGGCCAACATTTAAAGTTGTATAGGGATGAATGGGTGGTTTGATTGATGAAATATTGGAAATTAGCATGGATAGTTCGTGAATTGCCGATGGCTGACCGTAATCGGTCCACGAATGCCCGCCCTCAGTATGTAAACTGATCTTATAGCGTTGAACACCAACAGCTTTATGGTAAATATGTCCCAGGGCCATGCCTTCCAAGATTAAATATGCTTTCGGTGTCGCGCCAAACCGCTCGACAATAGCCTTCATTCCGCGCAAATCGCCCAGGCCTTCTTCGCAGGTATTGGCAGCGAACCATATATCGCCTGGCAATTGGATGCTGCGCTCACGCAGCGCCCACAGCACACCAAAAAGCCCTGCTACTCCTAGTGAATTATCGCCTATGCCTGGGCCATAGACACGGCTTCGCTCTTGTCTCATCGTGAGCGGAGTTTCCATTGGGAAAACAGTGTCCATATGGGCTGAAATAATCAGTGCTGGACTCTGCCCGGCGCCAGGCAGACGAGCTAACACATTTCCGGCACTATCGGTATGGATGTCGGTTAAAGGCTCGCCCTCCGCGTGTAGCATGTGCATAACATATTGGCCGCGTTGTGTTTCTTCAAGCGTAGGTGCCGGGATTTGTTGGATTTGAATCGCGAGGTCAACAAGTTGATTGATCAATGATCGCTCCGTGTTTATACTGGTCTGACTAGATCAGATAGCGATTGCAGGCGCGCTTCTGCCAGCCCGGGCATAGAATCAAGTAGATAGAAAGCGCCTGAGCCTTCTATGGAAAAAGAAGCCGAGATATTCCCTTGCAATGTGGCTTGCAGTGGGTCGAGCGAGGTGGCGTAACCGGCTAGAAAACCGCCGCAAAAGACATCGCCTGCGCCAGCGGGGTCAATCAGGCGCGCAGGATAAGCTGGTATTTCCCATTTCTTGCCAGTGGCCCGTTCGTAAAGAAATTGTCCACGCCCGCCGCGTTTGATGACAATGATCTCACATCCAAAACTGGCCAGGGTGGCCGCCATTTCCCACAAATCGTTGGTGCGCCCCCAGAAAAGATTGCGGATTTCTTCTTCGGATGGCAGGAAGGCTGTCACACCCTGCAGCAGCGAGCGCAGGTCGTCGAAAAAGTTCGCGTTCATATAGTTTGGGCCGGGGTCAATGCTGACGATGGCAACGCCGCCGTGTCGAAAAGCTGGCGCTAGCTGCGAATGCGTCAATAAATCCAGCGGCGCCAGGTGGATAGCTTTTGCAACCAAATAATCGCGGGGAATATCGGCCAGCTTTGGAGAATTGGGATTGGTATAAACGTGGCTGTCCTGTTCGGCACGAGGTGGTTGGTAGCCGAGCAGTCCCTTGGGGAAAGGCAGGCCCAGTCGTACGAAGTGAGAGACCGGGTTTGTGCGTTGAAAGGTTTGTGCATCAGTATAGACCATAAACGTGCGCAAATCGATTGGTCCGTGGATGATTTTGACGCCCCTTGTGTCCATGCCCTTTTCTTGAAAGAACCTGAGCCATTCGTGAGGGTAGTCCTCTCCGACTCGCGCCATCAAGCAGACGGAATCGACCCATTGCCGTGCGCCAGCAGCGGCATAGAGTAAATTTCCACCAGGTGCATCTAATAGAGGCCGGCCTTCGGTAGGAATCAAATACTCGCGGTTCAACTGTCCAGCAAAGACAAGGGAATAATCCATATAAATGTTAATAAACCGATACTAGAATTGTAGCGTCATCCCCATTATAATCAGGTCTGGCAATCATTACACCATCTGTATTCAGAAAATTCAAAGTGGATAGGTTTGGAGAGACTAAAGCATTAAAATTCCAGATAATAAATCTACCCTTGTTTATCATTGAGTTGTAATAAATAGAAAAAAAAGAAATTCCGGCTTTAGATCATAAAATTCGCCCTATAGAGCTAAAGGGCTTCCCTGCGCGAAATGAATGGCAGGAGATTGAAACCAATCGTAAGGCAAGGAGAATAATCACCATGAGTCAAAAGAAAGTTAGAGTAGCCATCATCGGCGTGGGAAACTGCGCATCATCCTTGGTACAGGGTCTTGAGTTTTATAAAAATACCCCTGATGACGCTACCGTCCCCGGTTTGATGCACGTAAATTTGGGCGGCTACCATATCCGCGATATCGAAATTACGATGGGCATTGACATCAATGTGACCAAAGTTGGCAAGGATATGTCCGAAGCCATCTTTGCAGAACCAAACAACACGTTTAAATTTTCCGATGTGCCAAGCCTGAATGCCCCTGTTGTGCGGGGTATGACCCATGACGGCCTCGGAAAATACCTTTCGCTGGTCATTACCAAGGCGCCTGGTCCAACCGCAGATATCGTCAAGCTGCTTAAGGAAACCAAGACCGGTGTCGATGTCAGCTATTTGCCGGTTGGTTCCGAAATGGCAACCAAATGGTATGTGGAACAGATTATTGAAGCCGGATGCGCTTTCGTTAATGCCATCCCGGTTTTTATCGCATCGTCTGAATACTGGGGTAAACGTTTTAAGGAAGCTGGTTTGCCCATTTTTGGTGACGACATCAAGAGCCAGGTGGGCGCTACGATTCTACATAGGGTCCTGACCAGCCTGTTTGTTGATCGTGGGGTGCGGATTGACCGTACTTACCAGCTTAATTTTGGTGGCAACACCGACTTTATGAATATGCTTGAACGCGAACGACTTGAGAGTAAGAAGATTTCCAAAACTGGCGCGGTTACAAGCATGATTCCTTACGACATCGGCGCTAACAATGTACACGTAGGGCCTTCAGATTACGTGCCGTGGCTCACCGACCGCAAATGGTGTTACATCCGTATGGAAGGTACTACCTTTGGCGATGTGCCACTTAACCTGGAAGCCAAGCTTGAAGTGTGGGACAGTCCCAACTCTGCTGGTGTAATCATTGATGCTGTGCGCTGTGCCAAGCTGGCGCTTGATCGCGGTCTGAGCGGTCCTATCGTTGGTCCCTCATCCTACTTTTTCAAGACTCCGCCCAAGCAGTTCAAAGATAACATCTGCCGTGATATGACTGAAGCCTTCATCAAGGGCGAATAAATCCTGGGGCGCAAGCCTTGCACACCCGGAAGTTTGCGCCTAAGAACAGTAATTAGTGAGTAATGTGGGGACGTTCGCATTTGCGGATGTCCCCACATTTTCCATGGCGCTTAGTATCGGTTAGAATCGACCCTATGATCATAATCTTTCGCACTATTTCCAACAGGCTCTTTCGGCTAGGCGCTATTCTCTTGACTTGTGCCCTGCTGCTAAGCGCTTGCGCCCCAGAAGTCGCCCCACAGGCCCCTGATATGAATGCGGCCTTTACCCAGGTTGTTGCCACCCTTCTGGCGGGTGGAACTCAAACTGTTGAATATATGCCGCCGAAGGCCATTTCCACCGAAACGCCCGTCCCTGTGCCCACCGCCGTCCGTACACCCCCGGCTTTGCCTGACGGTTTCACTACCTCGTTTTTAAACCCGTTGGACACAGCGCATCCGTATATAAAGGATACTTGCCAGGCGCTCAAAGCTAAATGGGATCCGCAAAACGCCGTGCCTGGAACGGTAGTAATGCCGATCATGTTCCACTCTATTACCAAGGGTGAAGTCACAGCCGCAGATCAGATCAGCATAGCTGATTTTCGAAAAACGATGAACGATCTACACGATATGGGTTTTCAGGCAATTGATATGCAGCAAGCTGCCGATTTTTTGTACAACAATTCAAAAATTCCCCAGAGATCTGTGCTGTTGATCGTTGATGACCGTAAATATCGTGAATACTTTGATAAAACTTTCAAAACCTATTATGACGATTGGGGCTGGAAGGTTGTCAACGCTTGGATCAGCCATCCCGATACCAATCAGCAGCTCTGGGCTGAAAATAGCGCTCTGGAAGCCGAAGGCTGGGTGGATCACCAGGCGCATGGTGTTATTCATAACATCAATATGAATGACAACTCCACCAGCGAATTCCTTAACGGCGAATTGCAAGGCTCCAATGATGCGCTTTTAGCGCATTTTAGTAAGACGCCCATCGCTATCATCTGGCCTGGTGGTGATTTTGGAAAAAAGCCTGTCGAGGCTGCTCGCCAGTATGGTTACAAATTGGGTTTCACGATCAACCCACGGGGTCCACTTATGTTCAATTGGGTCCCGCTAGCAGATGCGGCTGACCCTATGCGCCCGTCGTATATTCCTGATGGCCCGGTCGATGACCCGTTGATGACCCTGCCGCGTTACTGGGACACGGACGCTCGCGCCCACCTTGACACGGTACGTAACATTGGCGATGAAGCCGCCGCTTACGCTGAGAAAAATAAAGCCACTGAGTTGGAGTATTACGATATTCTGTGCGCGCCGACTTACGGGGCTTTACAGTAGGGAAACGGCTGCGCCGTTTCCCTACCCTTGTCTCCGTCAAAATAAATCATGCTTCGCGCTTTGGTTGTCCATATTTTTGCCCGCTTATCGATAATACGGTATAAAATGAATCCAGTCTGTCCTTTTTGCAAAATTGCATCTGGAGAAGCTCTCGCCACTATCGTTTACCAGGACGAGCTGGTGACTGCCTTTCGAGATATTCATCCTGTTGCGCCAACACATGTCTTGATTGTTCCGAACAAACATATCCAATCCGTGAGCCATGTTGAAACGGATGACGAGCCGATTTTGGGAAGATTGTTCACTGTTGCGCGCAAAGTTGCCGAAATGGATAATATTGGCGAGGGTGGTTACCGCACTATTGTCAATACCGGTGTACATGGTGGACAGACTGTCTTTCACTTGCACATGCACGTCATTGGCGGGCAGCGTATGAAGTATCCAATGGGATAGTAGCCTTCCAGAGTGTTCAGCCTCTGGTTTTGACGCGCAGCAACCGAATCAAAGAGCACATTGAAAGTGACGAGACAGGTAAAGATGACGATTTCTGAACGTCAAATTCGCTGGAAGCGAGACAATACCATCACACCTGAAAAAATGGTACTTGCCCGATTGGTCTTAAACGAAGTCCGCGCGGGGAAAGGTGTGCTGGATGCTTTGCGCGCTCACCCTCAGCTAAGCGGTGGTGTGTTGAGCAAAGCTGCGCTGGTGGCTGCGTATATCGAGATGATTAATTTGGGGGAACTGGACCAAGATAAAGGCTTGTTGGAGCGCATCCGTATGAAGCCCATGCGGACGCTCTCAGGCGTCACTACCGTCACTGTCCTGACAAAACCTTATCCATGCCCCGGAAATTGCATCTTTTGCCCCACCGATGTACGCATGCCAAAATCCTATCTACCTGATGAACCCGGCGCAATGCGCGCGTTGGAGCATAACTTTGATCCTTTTACGCAGGTCCAGTCACGGCTCGTTGCTTTGGAATCGCTTGGCCATCCAACTGATAAGATTGAACTGTTGATATTGGGTGGTACCTGGAGCGCGTATCGGCGCGATTACCAAGAATGGTTCGTCAAACGCTGCTTTGATGCCATGAATGTATCCACACCATTGCGGCAGGTTCCGCTGGATTCAACGGAAAATGGGAGTGTCGATCTGCTCACTGCCCAGGCTCTCAATGAAAGCGCCCCGCATCGAAACGTTGGTCTGGTTATCGAGACTCGCCCCGATGAAATTACACGCAAAGAACTGGCCTGGCTACGCTATCTGGGTGTTACCAAGGTGCAGATGGGGGCACAAAGCCTGGATGATCACATACTTGCGCTGAACAAGCGCGGCCATGATGTTGAGGCAACTCGTAAAGCTGTCAGTCTACTGCGCTCTGCCGGGTTTAAGATCGTCTTGCACTGGATGCCAAACCTGTACGGCGCCACGCCTGCCAGCGATCGGGTTGATTTTTCCCGCTTATGGGATGGTTTCTGCCCGGACGAGATCAAAATTTATCCAAACCAACTCCTAGCCAACACCGAGCTTTATGAAGTCTGGCAGCGCGGGGAGTATCAGCCTTACACCACCGAGCAGCTCGTTGACTTGATCGTCGATATCAAGCCTGGCATTCCGCGTTATTGCCGTGTTAACCGTGTTATTCGCGACATTCCGTCCACCAACGTGGTCGAAGGGAACAAACGCACCAGCTTGCGCATGGATGTTCAGGCTGAATTGAAACGACGTGGGACTGCGTGCAACTGTATTCGCTGCCGCGAAGTGCGCGGGGCAAACGTGGATTCAGCCAATTTGCGGATGGATGATTTGATCTATAGGGCGGGTTCTTTTGAAGAACATTTTCTCTCATTCATTACAACTGATGATCACATCGTGGGGTTTCTGCGCCTGTGTTTACCTCTGGATGGCTTCCAGCAGAGCGGGTTGGGCGATCTGGAAAGCGCTGCACTGATTCGTGAAGTCCACGTCTATGGTCAATCGTTACCTGTTGGTATAGAACAAACCGGTTCAACACAGCACAGCGGTCTGGGCACAAAGCTACTCGCCGAGGCCGAACGGATAGCCTCCGCGCATGGCTTCAAAAAAATCGCAGTTATCTCGGCTATCGGTACGCGGAAATATTATTTTGAACGAGGTTTCGAACGTGGAGAACTGTATCTAGTTAAGCAGCTTGGCACGTGTCTGCCAGAATCAGAGGGTTAATTGGACAAGCTGCTGCTTCTCTTTTTGACTTTTTTGAAGGTCAATTTGCTCAGTACATCAGGACCAGCTTCTGTTGGGTTGTTGTACAAAGAGGCGGTTGGTCATTTTCTGACCGAGCAGCAGTATATTCAAGCGGTTGGATTTTCTACGCTTTTACCAGGGTCGGATGCGCTGCAGCTTGCCATGTTTGTTGGCTTTACTTTTGCCGGCATCCCGGGCGGAATCGTGGCGTTGTTTGGCGCAATCTTGCCGCCGACCCTGTTGATGTTTGGCGTGGTTTCTGTGCTCCACCGCATTCGCCGTGAATCCTGGGTGGCCAGTTTTGTTGCGGGTCTCACCCCGGCTGTGGCAGTTTTGATGCTGTTCGTGGCCTGGAAAGTATTCAAAGGGGGCAATGGCGGTTTGGGCTGGCAATCGCTGCTCATAGGCGGCGTGAGCCTGATAGCTTTGCTATTTGAGCTGCCCGCGCCGCTGGTCATCTTTTTTGCTGGGCTCGCAGGAGTATTCCTTTTTCAATGAAACTGCCTTTACAATTCTCGACCTGGTTAAAATTGTTCTGGATGTTCCTGAAGGTCAATCTCTTGACAACTTCTGGGCCGGCCTCGATTGGTTTGTTATTTAAGGAATCGGTGGGATCAATCATGAGTGAGGCGCAGTTCATCGAAGCAGTGGGGCTTTCAAACATCCTGCCTGGGAGCGAGGCGCTTAAGCTGGCAATGTTCGTAGGCTTTGCGGCTGGCGGTGTGCCCGGTGTTATCACTGCTCTGCTGGGAGCCGTCCTGCCTCCCACGATCATTATGCTGACCGTAGTTTCCGTACTTCAGCGCTACCAGGGCGAACTATGGATGCAAAATTTTATTAGTGGGATGGCTCCGGCAGTGGGTGTTCTAATTGCGCTGGTCTCAGTGCAGATCTACCGTTCTGACGCAAGCAAATCTATTGGTCGCCGAGGGCTGGTGATCGCTGTGATGACCTTTTTTGCCCTGTGGTTTGACCTGCCATCTCCGCTGGTTCTCTTTGGGGCAGGAATTTTTGGAGTGTTATTGTTCAGATGAAACCAAACTTGATGATTTTTACCAATGGTTACGCAGGTACCTGGCCTGCCATTGAATATGGCGCCTGGATCGCCAAAATTATGCAGACGCGCCTGACACTCACAGGGGTGATGGAACCCAATGATGCAGAACATCCTGTGGAAGAGATTTTCAGCCGAGCTGTGACGCTATTCCAGGAAAAAAAAGTCGATTATTCCCTGGAATTGGATAGTGGATTGGCCGAAGAAATCATTACTCGGCAAACAGATCTGCAGAGAGCAACTGGGGTGGCGGCTCTTGAATACATACTTATTTTGGGCCCGTTTGGCCGGCCACAAGTTCGCCGGGTGATCGTGGGAAATTCTTTTAGAAAGCTTATGGCTGTCGTTAGTGTGCCAATATTATATGTCCCTGCTGTGCGCGTACCGCTCCAACGGGTATTGATCTGCATGGGTGGTTTGGGTTATGCTTTCACAGCCGAGAACCTTGGGTTAAGAGTGGCCCAGATGAACCATGCCTCAGTTACTTTGCTCACAGTAGTGCCCCCTATTGATCTGGATTATCCCGAAGCGCGGAAAATCCGTGAGAACTGGAAAAACTTGGTGGATACGGACACATTACAAGGGCGCAGCCTGCGCGAAGGATTAAAACGGGCTCGCGAGGCAGGTTTGGAAGCCAGGGTTACAGTACGGCACGGCAATATTGTGGAGCAAATTTTGGCAGAAGTTAAAGAAGGAAACTACGAATTTATTTGCATGGGTTCGCAATATTCAGCCCATGGCTTGAGACAATATTACACCCCCAATGTCACTGCCGATGTGGCCGAGATCAGTCAATGTCCGATATTAACTGTGCGCTATCAGGAATCTTAACCTGACTATTTTCTTTCCCATTCAGTGATGGCAGCCTTGATGATATCGCGGATTTCGGGGTCAGGTACGGCACCAACGCCATCGTAACGCTGAGAGCCAACGCAAACGATCACCTCGCCCATGGGGCCATCTTCCAACCGTATGGCTTTGTCCATAAGCTGTGTGCCAGATAGTTTGGTTTGTAAAACTTCGTCGATCATAGCCACAATGCTAAAACTATTTTTATTGCTCGGGGGTTTGACATCGTTATTTAATAAGCTGCGGAATCCGCGCAAGGCATCTATCTTGGGACTTGCCTTGGCTACAGAAGACTGAGCAGGTATCGATGGGGTCAGTGTTTTCAGGGGTGGTAATTCTGGTGCAGGCAGCGGGGCTGCCGGAACAGGTTTGTCATCCAGCCAGGGCTGCAACTGAGTGACTATATCCACCACCCTTTTTCGTTCTTCCGGACTAAGCGCTTCGGGTTTATCAAGGTACTTTCCACCCATTTCGAGATGTAATTTGAGCGCCTTGTCTATGGTGACTTTTAAAACGGTATATTCACCAGACTGGCTGGTTTTTTGGGCGATAACTTCTGGCGCACCCGTCATGGGCGTTGACTTTTCTTCGGTTTTCTTACGTAGCGAGGCGGTGATTCGGCTATCGACAATGCCGAGAATGTAACCGGCAATGGCTGCTACGACGATCAAGATGATTGCAGGGATAAGGTTCATGATTTGTTTTCCTGGCAATTTGGACAAAAATGTGTTCCGCGCTGACTGACGATGATCTTTTGAATAGGTGTACCACAAACTGGGCAGGGCTGGCCTTCACGAGCGTAAACGCGGAAGTAATTCTGAAATCTTCCACCGCGATAGACCCAATCGATGCTGGCTCCGTTATGCTCGATACCGGTTAACAAGACAGTGTGAATAGCTCTACAAAGCTGCTCAGCCTCTCTTGTTGATATTGTATCTGAAATTCGCAGTGGATGCACCCCCGACATATGTAATGCCTCATCTGTATAAATATTACCCAGGCCTGCCAGGAAAGTCTGGTCCATCAGCAGCGGCTTGAGCTGCCGGTGCCGTTTCAATAAGCGCTTATGGAGTATCTGAGGAGTAAATGCCGGGTCTAGCGGCTCTGGACCAAGACTCCCGATCACGTCTTCGGAATGAGCCGTCAACCAGACGCGCCCGAATTTGCGCGGGTCATTGAAGACCAGTTGGTTTCGATCCGAAAACATCAAGACCAAGCGGTCGTGTTTTCTGGGCTGGTAAGCCGCATCCTTGATTGCCAGGTCTCCACTCATGCGTAAATGGAAAAACAGGTGAAAAGCTGTAAGTTGTAGATCGATATATTTTGCCCGCCGGGATACATCCTGAACCTGTTGGCCGGTAATTTGGGAGATAAACTGCTTCTGAGAAAGTCCCGCAAGGCTCCCCGGCCACAATACTTGGGTCGATACAATCGATTGCCCAATCAATTGGGGGCGCAAACTGCGGACGATCGTCTCAACTTCAGGAAGTTCGGGCATAGGTTGTTTATTCGTTGAACATCTCACCAACACTTCGGCCTTCGTGCGCGCGCAAGATGACTTCGCCAACCAATGGCGCAATCGAAAGTATCATCAGTCTATCTTTTAGCAAAGAGATTTTTTCGGGCGCGATCGGAACTGTATCGGTGGTGATAAACATTTTGACGGGTAAAATCGCCAGACGGTCGACCGCGTTGGCGGAAAATATGGAGTGGATGCAGATGACGTAGACATCCAGTGCACCCTTCTCTTTAACGAGATTGACAGCTTGTACGATTGAACCACCGGTATCGATTTCGTCATCCACAAGGATCACATCGCGGTTTTCGACGTCACCGATCACGGTCAAGGCCTGGGCTTTGGCGTCATTTGCCACCCGTCGTTTTTCAATAAAAGCGATGGGCGCGTCAATGTCTGCTGCAATGTTCCGACCTTTTTTGGCAAATCCGAGATTGACGGTTACGACCACCGGGTTTTGCATGCGCGGAGTTAGTTTGCGCAAGTACTCAGAAATCAAGTGGAAACCGGTCAAAACATCACCCGGGATGGAGAAAAAGCCTTGCACTTGCCCGGCATGCGGATCCAAGACCATATAACGATCTGCTCCAGCGACCTCGATCATATCCGCTACCAGGCGGGCTGTGATCGGTACACGCGGCTGATCTTTCTTGTCGGATCGTCCATAGGACAGATACGGTAAGACTGCCGTAACCCGCGCGGCAGAATCTAGTTTTAACGTCTGAATCAGGATAAGCAGTTCCATTAAGTTCCGGTGAACAGGCGTAGAAGTGGTCTGGATCACAAAAACATCCTGCCCGCGTACGCTCGAATGTAGCTTTATGAATAGGTTTTCATTTGGAAATTGAATAATATCCCTTCCACACAGCGGTGCTTTAACGTAATCAGATACTTTCTGCGCCAGTTCGGGTGAGCCAGTGCCGGCATATAATTTTATACCCCCATAGACTTCGACATTGTGATGTATGTGATTGGTCATACGTTCCTTTTGTTCATTATTGTTTATTCCATCTTGACCGCAGTATTCTGATCAGGGGAGATTTAAACTAGCGTCCTTTTGGGTAGGTTGTTTGTCTAAACTTGCCCTCGCGTGTAAAATCAATCTTTTATTGTGCTATCTTTTAATAACACATTTACTGCTTCCCGAGGTGAAAGCTTACGCTTTTGTATGGAATCCATTACTTGTTCGAGTTTTATTTTTGGAATGCTGGAGCGGAAGCGTTCCAGTAGTGTTTGTTGGACGAAAAGATCGAATTCAACCGAAAGCCTGGCTTTCTCGCGGACGAACCACTCTCCGCTCTGGCGAAGGTGTGCTGCGTGATCCTGGATCGATCCGATCAATTCGGGCAATCCAGTGCCATTCGTTGCCACTGTTCGCCAAATAGGGGGAATCCACAGCGCAGTGTTTGGGTTCGGTTGATTGGGTTTTCCTGCATCTCCAAGGGCGGGCAGGCTTTGGCCATGGTGCTGGAAAACTTTTTGAACTGGGTGGGCCAGGTCCAGCATGGATTTTAAGGCTCTTTCAGTGCTTTCCACGCCAGCATGGTCGGCCTTATTTATGACTAGGATATCGGCAATTTCCAGAATACCAGCTTTGATTGCTTGAATCTCGTCACCCAGGCCTGGCGCTTCAACAACCAGGGTAGTATGTGCAAGCCTGGCAATGTCAACCTCGCTCTGGCCTGCGCCGACAGTTTCAATCAGGACCAGATCGAATCCAGCGGCATCAAAAACCTGCGCTAGTTCAGCTGTAGCCTGTGCCAGACCTCCCAGCGAGCCGCGTGAAGCCATGGACCGAATAAAAACGCCCTGGTCTCCGGATAGGTCGCGCATTCGCACCCGGTCACCCAGCACCGCTCCGCCTGTAAATGGGCTGGATGGGTCGATGGCAACGATTGCCACGCGCTTATCCAGTTTTCGAAAGGATAGCGCGATCTGGTTCACAAGAGATGATTTGCCTGTGCCCGGCGCGCCGGTGATTCCTATCAGGTGAGCTTTGCCGGTGTATGCGAAAAGTATGTCGAGCGCCTCGCGTCCTTCCTGTGTGTCGTTTTCTACGCGAGTTAACAAACGCGCCAGAGATAGCCGGTCTCCAGAAAGTACAGATTGGGCGAGATTGGTCATTAAGGTACCTTCGGGATTCCCGTTTTTAGGAGGTGCGCAATGGAGTCCGGATCCCGGAGAAAAAGCAAATCATCAGGCAGTAACCCCTTCAGTTGCTTCGCGAATATCAGCAACGATTTGTTCTGTGGATGCACCTGGCCCGTAGACACCGGCTACGCCCATTTTTTTCAAGCGCGGCACGTCTTCGTCGGGAATAATGCCACCAATAAAAACCTTCACGTTTGCCTGGCCGTTGGCTTTTAGTAGTTCAAGGATGCGCGGAGCCAGTGCCATGTGCGCGCCTGATAAAATGGACAAACCTACCACATCTACATCTTCCTGCAGGGCAGCTTCAGCGATCATGTCTGGTGTCTGGCGTAGCCCAGTGTAGATCACTTCCATCCCGCCATCGCGCAGCGCGCGGGCAACCACCTTGGCCCCCCGGTCATGCCCATCCAAACCGGGCTTGGCAACGAGTACTCGGATTTTTCTTTCAGTCATTGTGCCTCCAAAGGTGGCGCGTGCCCGGCTTGTATTTTGTTATCGAGTAAATTAATGCAAATCAGGTTCGTTTTTGCCTGAATCTAAAAAAAGTTTGGGCGAGCGCCAACTGATTATACTATTGAAGTTTTCATGCGTAGTCGTTCCGATTTTTTTTGCGAGATGCGCGGCAAGCGCACTTCCGCGACAAAGGTCGCATGTTTCGCTTGCCTATTTTAATGAGATTTTCATGCCCAGATGAGTGCTTTTAAAGCCCAGCCGTTCGTAAAAACGATGGGCGCTTGTCCGAGTATTGTGGGTGGTCAATTGAAGAATATGCGCACCACGCTGGCGGGCGCGCTCTATGGCCCATTCCAACATGCTTTTTCCTATTCCCCGGCCACGTAGAGGTTCGTCCACGCGAACTGATTCAATCTGGGCCCGCATACCACCCTGAAAGCTAATAGAAGGAATATAAATCAACTGAAAAGTACCCACGATGTGCCCGTCAAGTTCGGCAACGAGCAGTTCAAAAAAAGGGTTGCCATCGATCTGGTCAAAGGCGGCAGAGTAACAATCAGGTAGGGGCAGCTCGTAACACTCGCGCTGGCGCCCAAGGTCATCGTCGGCCAGCATGCGGACAATTTCCGGCAGATCAGCGGGGGATGCGAAACGGAATTGAAGGAGTTCTGTCATTTTATGTCTTAGCCTCGTTTGACGACAGCGAAGAATTCCATGATAATCTTAAGCGCTGTGGCTAACGGTTTATCTATAGACATTATCCGTCAGGATTTGCATGGATGCAAGAGCCTAAACCTGGAATTTCACAAGAAAAGAAACCTTACTAACCAAAAAAAACCTGCATGGTTTCGATGTACAGACGGTTATCTTATGCCAGCCCGAATTGATTATTGACCCTCGTCCTGTTTCCTCTTACAATACCTTTATGGCATCTGTGTTAAATTATTTTGCCGGATTTTTTCGACCCGACCATGACCCGCCCTGCGTTTGCCTGGTGAGTTAATAATTTAGCTTTTCTTTTTGATGTTTTACTATTTTCGCAACTTACAAGCTATTTGGAGGATAACATGCCCCAAGCTTTTGTTTCAAAACGCGCTCCCGCTTTTAAGGATGTGCCCGACGAAAAATGGAATGATTGGCGCTGGCAGTTAAGTAATCGTTTGAATGCTGCCGAGGACATCCAAAGGGTATTAACCCTGACCGAAAGCGAGCGCAAAGCGCTCGATACCAGCGGGCTTTTTCGTGTGGATGTAACCCCATATTATATTTCACTCATTGATCCGAACGACCCCGAAGATCCCATCCGCAAGCAGATTATCCCGCGCGCTGAAGAAATGCAAGCCTTCACCGCCATGATGGAAGATTCCCTGGCGGAGGACCGTCACTCTCCAGTGCCTGGGCTCGTCCACCGTTATCCGGATCGGGTACTGATGCTTGTAACAACCCAATGTGCATCTTACTGTCGCTACTGCACGCGCTCACGTATCGTTGGCGACCCTGGCCAGACTTTCAATCGTCAGGAATTCGAGATGCAAATCGAGTATATTAAGAATACTCCGCAGATTCGGGATGTCTTGCTTTCTGGCGGAGACCCCCTGGTTTTGGCTCCTAAGATTTTGGAAGAGCTGCTTGGTCGTCTGCGTGAGATTCAGCATGTAGAAATCATCCGCATTGGTTCGCGAGTACCAGTTTTCATGCCCCAGCGCGTAACTCAGGAACTATGTGATATGCTCGGGAAGTATCATCCGTTGTGGATGAATATTCATGTCAACCACCCGAATGAGATTTCGAGTGAGTTGGAAGCAGCGACAGACCGTCTAACCAGGACAGGCATACAACTTGGAAACCAAGCTGTTTTACTGGCAGGTGTGAATGACTGCGTTCACATTCAACGCGATCTGGTGCAAAAGCTCGTTCGAATTCGGGTTCGTCCGTACTACCTTTACCAATGTGATCTGGTTGAAGGCGCTGGGCACTTCCGCACGCCGGTGGCAAAGGGAATCGAGATCATCGAAGGTCTGCGTGGGCATACTTCAGGTTATGCGGTACCGCAGTTCATCGTGGATGCGCCTGGCGGTGGCGGTAAGATCCCGGTTAATCCAAATTACCAGATGAGCATGTCTGATCATAAGATCATCCTGAGGAACTACGAAGGATACATTACCACTTATGAAGAACCTCTGGAATATAGGCCGCACGATCCAAAGACCTGCATAGCTTGCCAGAATAAACGCCCCGAAATAGGCCAGACTGGGCTTACCGGTCTGTTGGATGGCCAGCAGTTGTTCATCAAGCCAGAAGGCTTTGACAATCTGCATAACCGGGGTGGCATGCAACACCGGCTCAAGGACGAAAACAAGTGGAAACCGCTCGGTATCGGCTCCGGCGATTCAACTGAATAGTTCATCTTTGCAAAACCGCACGGATGAGTTGCGATGTTTGTCTTTTGAGCATCCGCACAGGCCGAAAATTGTGTAAGGAGTATAGAATGAAAACTGTTCGTATGTTCTCCGTTGCAATGGCTGTTGTTTTACTCGTAGCCGTTGTAGTCCCATTTGCGGTAACCCCTGCCGCTGCGCAAAAAAGTGCCCGATTGACGTTGGCATCTCCGGCTCAAACCTTTGTGGAAGCCGCCAGTGGCTTACCTCTACTTGCGCCTATGAACGTTTCATTTCCGGTCATTACAATGAACGTTGCGGATAGCTCAAGCGGTAGTTACAGCTGTACGCTTATCAGACAAAGCCCCGATGATTGGGCCAAAATGCACTCGCGCGCGTCTTTTGACGCGGTTTGGGTTGTGCAGAACAGTGGTAACGCCGTGTGGCCAGCCAGCGCCACGCAATTCGCCTATGTTGGCGGTACAAAAATGCAAACAGCAGGTGATGAAATCAATCTCAGTAATGATGTTGGACGCGGCAAAAAAGTCAAATTGAGCGTGGACATGATCACTCCCAAGGCACAGGGCACTTATAGCACCTTATGGGCTCTCTTTGCGGGAAATACGAGATTTTGCAAAGTCACGCTCACCCTGACCGTCACGCGTTAATCTCTCTGAAACAAACTCTTTGTTTCTCATCGATTCACCCGCAAAAATCATGAAAAAAACGCAACGTCCGTTTTTGATTGCAATGATTACAGTACTGGTAGCATCAGCCTGTCTGGTTGGGCTACCAGTACCAGCTTCTCCGCCTGCCGCGACTTTGCCTGCGTTTGGTCAGACCCAAGTGGCTAAACCGGTTGGACCAAGCGCCACTTTTATTGCCACTCGCCTGAAGGTGACCCAAACGCCATCCATCACGATGACGTCTTTCCCCAGTATTACTCCGCTGCCATCTGCAACCGCAACAGCCACCGAAACGCCTTTTGGCTTTGCCCCAACCGGGACGCCTGTTCCGACGACAGACGCAAGTGTGCCAACAACGGAATCTGCTGATCCTGATGAAGGCTACACTGACGAATGGGGTTCAACCACCCGTTGTTCCTTGATCAGTAAATCCCCGGATGACTGGACGGTAGTTCCACCCCTCGAAAAATACAAGGTTTCCTGGACTTTGTTCAATTCGGGTACTAAAACCTGGCAGGCGAACGAAATGATACTTACCTATATTGATGGTGCCAAACTGACCCCTGAAAAGAAGGCTGTGTTAATAAAGGATGTAAGGGTTGGCCAGACAATTACCCCGGTGATTAATATTTACCCGCCGAAAGCGGCAGGTAAATATAAGTCAGTTTGGGGGTTGCGCATGATCAAAACAGGGCACATATTTTGTACGTTTACGATCAAAGTTGCGGTAAGGTAGGTTCTGGCAAATTTTATGGCTAAGAAAACTATCGGTTACATCGAGCTTGAATGGACCTGCCCAAATTGCGGAAGTAAAAACCCTGGGATGAAAAAATCCTGTGGAAGTTGTGGTTCGCCTCAACCAGAAAGTGTGCAGTTTGAAGTAGGCCAAAAACGCGATTTGATCACCGATGCACAGAAAGCAGCTGATGCTGCTAAAGGTGCTGATATTCACTGTCCATTCTGTAACACCCGTAATGCTGCTGATGCGTCAGTGTGTATCCAATGTGGGGGGGATCTGAAGGAGGGGCACCGGCGTCAAAGTGGACGCGTACTGAGCGGCGCGCCAATCGGTGAAAATACCCCGCTTAAATGCCCCAACTGCGGCGAACTCAATCCGTCCGGGAACACTTGTTCGGCTTGTGGCGCTCTTCTGGTAAAAGCGCAATTGCCTGAGCAAGCCCAAGCTGTTACGCCAACTGCGAAACCAACAGTCTTTCGTCCGTGGATGTTGTTGCCTATAGCTGCCGTCCTGATGCTGTGTTGCGTGGTTGTTGGATTCTTGTTTTTCCGAACTACAGCTCAGACTGGCGTTGTACAGACTATCCAATGGCAGCGGGTAATTGCCATAGAAGAGCAGCGCGAGGTTACCAAGGAGGCCTGGCGTGACGAATTGCCCGGGGACGCCAGGGTGCTTTCCTGCCAGCAGGCATATCGCAGCCGCCAGGAGAATCCCGTTGCAGGAGCCAAGGAAGTCTGTTCAACCGAGTTGGTTGACGAGGGTTCTGGCGCTGCCAAGGTGGTCGAAACCTGTTTTTACGAAGTTTATGCTGATTATTGCAAATATCAGGCCCTGGAATGGCAAAAAGTGGACCAGATGGTTGCACAAGGCTCTGAGATTCAGCCCTATTGGCCGCAGGTGGACCCGGCGAATGGTCAGCGTGAAGGGGAACGCACCGAAACCTATACTGCAAACTTTGAAACCAAAGACGGCATCAAGCAATTCACCACTAGCGATGCTACGCTGTTTGCGCAGCTTCAACCAGGCAGCCAATGGACTCTGAGTGTGAACACGCTGGGCGCTGTGGTTGAGGTATCCCCCCCTTAAAGCAGGAGTTAAAATGCATTATCGGCGTTTGGGTCGATCTGGTCTAAAAGTAAGTGAAATTTCGCTGGGTGCGTGGGTCACTTTTGGCTCGCAAGTGGATGAGAATGTCTCCATGGAGTTGATTCAAGCTGCCTATGATGCAGGTGTTAACTTTTTTGACAATGCTGATATTTATGCCAATGGCCAAGCCGAAATAGTGATGGGCAAGGCCCTCAAGAATATCACGCGCGAAGCGCTGGTAATTTCATCCAAGGTATTCTGGCCGACCATGCCAGGCCCCAACGGGCGCGGACTTTCGCGCAAACATATTACCGAATCGATCAACGCCACGCTCGAACGATTGGGAACCGATTACATCGATCTATATTTTTGTCATCGCTTCGATCCAGACACCCCTATCGATGAGATTGTCTTTACAATGGATACACTGGTACGACAGGGCAAGGTTCTGTACTGGGGCACGTCCGAATGGCGGGCCTGGCAAGTATCAGCAGCTTTTGCCGCTGCCATGCAGCACCATCTCACGCCGCCCAGCATGGAACAGCCACAGTACAACATGTTTCACCGCCGCCGCGTAGAAATGGAACTTTCGTCTCTGTGCAAAGAATATGGCCTTGGTCTGACAACATGGAGCCCACTGTACTATGGTATTCTTACCGGCAAATATAATGACAGCATCCCCGAAGGCAGCCGCGCATCCATGGAAAGTATGGCCTGGATACGCGACCGGATTACTCCGGAACGAGTAGCCATTGTCCGGCAACTGAGCGCTATTGCTGACGATTTGCAAGTTACAACTGCTCAACTGGCAATTGCCTGGCTGCTGCGCCGCAAGGAAATCAGCAGCGTCATTACGGGTGCAACCAATCTCAACCAATTGCAAGATAACCTCGACGCGGCTGAAGCCGTCGAGAAACTTCACGATGACGTGCTTGAACAAATTGAGCAGATCTTGGGCAACTATCCCGACGAAGACTGACCCGCGAGAAGCCTACTGTTACCTGAGATGATTCAATCAAATCTAAAAGTCAAAACGCCTCAACTTTCAGATTTGAGGCGTTATTTTTAATTCTCGCATGAAAAAGTCGAAAGTTATCCTTGATTTTGACTCGCGTTTGTGCTATTTATAGTCTATCTTTTATTAAAGGATTTCTATGCATCGAGAACGAGTTTCTGAGAATGTTTTTTGGTTTCAAAGCGAGTTATACGCGCAAGTAACGGCCGGTGTTATTGCTGGACCTCAATGGGCCGTATTAATTGATACCTTGGCTACCCCTGAGGAAACTCTCGCAATTCGAGAGTTTATTGAACATGATCTCAGTCTGCAGGTGCGTTATGTCATTAATACCCACTATCATGCCGATCATACTTGGGGCAATTGCTATTTCCCGGGTGCAACGATTGTCTCGCATTCTCTGTGCCGCGAGTTGATGCGTGAAAGAGGTATCCCTGCTCTGGAAGCCGCTAAAAAACAAAACATCGCTTTGCGGCAGGTCAAAATTGTCCTTCCACATCTGACATTTGAGAATGGCGAACTCAGTTTGCGCGTGGGCAAGAAAAACCTAATCCTGTCTCAGGCCATTGGTCACAGCAGTGACGGAATCTCTGTGCTGGTGGAAGAAGACCGAATTCTATTTGCAGGTGATGCTTTCATGCCTCTGCCGTATATTGTGGATGGTAACATTGATGAACTGGTAACAGCTATTAAGAAAATTGGGCGCATGGGGCTAGAAAATATCGTTCAGGGCCATGGCGATATTGTCCTGCGTGGAGAAATTGAGGCCGCAGTCAAAGAAAACCTGGCCTATCTTTCAGCCATCCGTAAACATGTGCGCATCGCCCTCAAGCGCAAGGCTCCGCTCGAATATCTGGACGAGGTCGGGGTTGATGAATGCGGCAAGAGTCGCGTCTACCTGGGTGGGCTGGCTGAATCGCTGCATCGGCACAACTTGCGAGGATTGTACCGATCTATGCTGGAGAACAAGGACGGCATCGATCCAGAGGAATAAAGCAGAGAATCAAAAACCGGCTTCAAATAGCCGGTTTTTGATTCTCTGCAAACCTACTCAACATCTTCCAGGGCTTCTTTCACATCGCGCTGGTCCTTTTTCGCCTTGATTCGGCCATGTAAACTTAGGCTTATCACGCGCTCGCTGCCGTTGAATAACTTCTTAATGTTCGGTCTAAGCGCCCATGCAAGGATCGCCTCGGCAACCAATCCATAGACTACCGCGGCCCAATTAGCGCCAGGCGCGCCCAATGCCAGCCGCGCGCCAAAGACAAGGATGGCAAAAAACGCCACGCTCAACGTTGTGATCGACGCGTACCCCAAGCCGAAGAAAACCAGTGCTCCGAGTGGCAAAATAATCAAAGCCGAAGGCGTCCACAATCCGATGGCGCCGCCCAGGGCTGGAGCGCCACCCGCGCCACCGCGCAGACGGATAAAGCGGCCATTCTCAGCAAACTCAGGCAGAACCAGGGAATAATTATGCCCCAGAATTGCGGCGATGGGCGCCAAGATATGTACCCAGTGGTTATCTGGACTGATCCATTGAGCTAACCAGACTGAGAGCGCACCTTTCAAGATATCCGATAGAGCTGTTAACAACCCGGCTCCAAATCCGGCAGCCCGCATGGCATTGGTCCCGCCAGTGCGGCCACTTTCAATCTTGCGAATATCTTTACCGGTTTTTAGCTTGACAATAATCAATCCGAAAGGGATCGAGCCAAGCAAGTAACCAAGCAAAACCAGGCTTATATCAATCAATAGTTGCATCCACGCGCCTCCATTTTATCTTGAGAACGGTAACACAAAAGCGAGCCTAAAGTTACACATCTTGCACAGTAAGCGGCACTTCCAGTGCCTGTCCAGCTTCAATCCAAAACCCGCGTGCTTGCCAGCGGCGTCCAGCCTTTGACCAAATGATATGTATCACCGGGTAAACAGCCTCTTCTATATCAGTTGGTGATGGAAACGAAGGACCTTTGGGATGGGAATGGAAGATTGCTACCAGTTCTAACCCTTCAGATTCAATTTGATCCATGGCCCTCAATTGTGCCCTGGGGTCCATTTTAAACCGCACACGACTCGCCGCTACGTTTTTAACTGGCAACACGAGCTCAACCGCCTGGTTTTTGCCCCCTAGCAAGCCGCAGGCTTCAAGCGGCGCTTCAAAATTGATATGACGTTGCATGGTAAACATGTGGGCGCGATTCAAGATCAAAGGGTCTATCTTCATCATTATCCTTGGACAAGAATGGCCGCCGCCCAGAAAATGGCCAACCCGATGAAGGCTTCAATTCCTGCGCGGCGAAGCGATATGTCTTCGTCCAGGTTCTGAGCAAGTTCGGTCAGCGCATAAAGGGGGCCAAGTAAGGCCAAACCATATTGAACGGGTTCAAGCGGCCAGTAATGCAGGGCGGCTGCGATTTGTGTCAGTACCAATGCAATCCCAATGGCCCAGGCAAATTCCCATTTTCCAGTCCGCAGGTGAAGTGCGCGCAGCGCCACAAGCCCTGCTGCCGGAAATACGATCACAGCAATCAAAAACAGGCGTGCTACGGAAAACGACAGTGTGGTCATCAGAATTAGGAACAAGGTATACGAAAGTGCTACTAGCCCCGCTGATGCCGCCGGGTAACGAACATCGGAAGAGTCGAGCGCGATGTATTCAGCCAGGAATACCAGCAGTAACAAAATACCACCGAGCCCAAAGCTTAAGCCCCATGCAGGACCAAATGGTAGATTATAAAGCGGTACCCCCAAAACGAAGGTTGTCAGGGCTGGCAGAATCCAATGCTGAAAAGTGTTTTCTGCCTCAAAATGCGGATGTCCGCGCAAGAGCCAATCCATGCCGGCGGCGGTTAACCCACTGGCCATCAATGTGGCTGCGATATTAAGATTCATCGGCAGTGAAATTGCGATTCCAAGTATGTTGAGGTTAAGCGCATAGTGTTGGGTTTCAATTAAATGTGCCAATGCATACGCTAGCAGGATGGCTGCGATCAATACGCTGAGGCGATTGCTATCTGGCGTGTGACGATGTTCTGTTGGCATGCTTTTATTGTACCTGTCACAATCAGAGTGGGGAAGGGAGGGCTAAAAATCTTGCCTGTGGTAGAATCACTTATTATGCAATCACGCACATCTGAACTCCCATCGCTACCCCCCCCGCCGGGAGCGGTCACGGCGTTGGTTAAAGGCTTTAACGCCATCGCTGGCAATGTGGCGGTCATCTTGTTCCCGGCGGTATTGGACGTGTTTCTGTGGCTTGGCCCACGACTGAAAGCGGATTCCTTGTTGGCTCCTATTCTGGAAGCTATGCCAGATATCCAGGCTCAGACCTCTGCTGATCAGGCAAGACTATTCACACAGGTTGTGACCGATTTTCAAAACGGGATAAACCTTTTTTCGATCTTTCGCACTTTCCCAATGGGTGTGTTCAGCCTGATGAGCGCCAATATCTCGGCCACGTCGCCTTTTGGCGTACGGGCTGCCGTAGAAATGCCGGGCTGGTTAGCGGCCTTTGGAATTATGCTGACCTTGACCTTGCTCGGTTGGATGGCGGGAAGCCTGTACTTCCTGTCCGTTTCGAAAGTTGCGTTAAAACCAGAGGCAGGTCCGGGTATGTTACGTGCCTTGCTGCATGGCGTGCTGCTCTCGGGAACGTGGATGGTATTCTTTACCATTTCAAACCTGCCCTTGATCATCATGCTCTGGTTAATGACGATGTTGAACACCTTTGTGCGCACCCTGCTTCTTATCCTGTTATCCGTTCCGGCGGCCTGGATACTCCTGGCTATCTTTTACTCGTTTTATGGGATTTTCAGCCATACGCAAAATGCTTTTGCTTCTACCCGTAATGTTATTCGCATGCTGCGCTATGGCCTGCCACCGCTTGGTTGGTTTACAATGCTGGCCATTCTCATCAGCCAGGGCTTGGATTTGCTTTGGCGTGTTGCCCCGGCTGATTCCTGGATGATGGGCGTTGGCATTCTCGGTCATGCCTTTGTCTCGACCAGCCTGTTAGCTGCTAGTTTTATTTATTATCGCGATCTAAACAGTTGGATTGAGACCGCGCTGAAGTTGCTTAAAAAACCAGACAAATCATCGGCGCAAGCCTGAAATTATGGTCCCGGTATTGCCCGGGATTGGAGGAATTTCGTGACAACCCCTGATAATTACAATGCTGCTAGCATTCAGGTTCTGGAAGGCCTGGAGGCCGTCCGCCGTCGCCCCGGTATGTATGTGGGAGGAACAGATCAAAGAGCTTTGCACCATCTTGTTTATGAAGTAGTAGACAACTCCATCGACGAGGCTCTGGCGGGAGTCTGTGATCGGATCGAGATCATCATTCACCCTGATAGCTCAGTAAGCGTTGAAGATAACGGGCGTGGCATCCCCGTGGATATTCATCCGGAGAAACACATTTCTGCGCTCCAGGTGGTCATGACCGTGCTCCACGCTGGCGGCAAGTTCGGCGGTGGTGGATATAAAGTATCGGGTGGTTTACACGGTGTCGGCGTCTCAGCGGTAAATGCGCTTTCGGAATGGTGCGAGGTTGAGGTCACAATAAATGGGCAAGTCCATTTTCAGCGCTACGAGCGCGGCATTCCTCAGGAGCCGGTCAAGTTCCTGCGCAAAGCCAAAGAAGATTTGCACGGCACGCGCACCACATTCAAGTTCGATTCTACGATTTTCAAGGAAAATCCCGAATTTCGGTTTGATACGTTGATCCAACGTTTTCGCGAGATGGCGTTTGTCACGCGGGGTGTAACCATTCACTTTATCGATGAGCGCGCCAACCGGGAGATGACCTTCTATTTTGAGGGGGGGATCCGTTCTTTTGTGCGTTATTTAAACCGCAATCGAGAGACTTTGCATCAGGTTATGTTTGCCGAGAAGCAGGTGGAAGGGATTGGCATCGAAGCTGCCGTCCAATATACGGATGCATTCACTGAGTCAGTCTATTCATTTGCGAACACCATCAACACTGTAGATGGTGGTACGCATATGACCGGTTTGCGTTCGGCAATCACGCGTGTTATCAATGATTATGCGCGAAAAAGCAGCCTGTTAAAGGAATCCGACCCAAATTTTACTGGTGACGATACGCGTGAAGGCATGACAGCTATCGTTTCGATCAAACACCCCGACCCACAGTTTGAGTCGCAAACCAAAGTCAAGTTGATGAACCCAGAAGTGCAAACCTACGTCACGCAAGTGATCGGGGAAGCTTTTAGCACTTTTCTGGAAGAAAACCCACAGGCAGCGCGCGCCATTGTTCAAAAATGCTTGACATCTTCCCGCGCACGGGATGCCGCTCGCAAGGCGCGTGATTTGGTCATCCGCAAATCCGCACTGGAATCGCTAACTCTGCCAGGTAAACTGGCCGACTGCTCCGAGCGCGATTCAAGTAAAACCGAGCTCTATATCGTGGAAGGTGACTCGGCTGGTGGCTCGGCCAAACAGGGCCGTGACCGGCACTTCCAGGCAATTTTGCCATTGCGCGGTAAAATTTTAAACACCGAACGCGCCCGCCTGGATAAAATCCTCGGGAACAACGAAGTCAAAGCATTGATTTCAGCGTTGGGGATGGGCATTGGCGACAACCTGGATATCGAAGGATTGCGCTACGGGCGAGTGATCATCATGACCGATGCGGACGTGGATGGCAGCCACATCCGTACCTTGTTGTTAACTTTCTTCTTCCGCTATATGGTAAGTTTGATTGATGATGGCCATCTGTATATTGCGCAGCCGCCCTTGTATCGTCTGGAACACAAAAAACAAGCGCGCTACCTGTATTCAGACACCGAAAAAGACATTGCAATCAGTGAGTTAGGCAAGGACAGCGAGAAGGCTATTTTGCAGCGTTACAAGGGCTTGGGTGAAATGAACCCGGTCCAGTTATGGGAAACGACCATGAATCCCGAAAACCGGACCTTGCTTTTGGTTACAGTGGAAGATGCCGCTGAAGCCGACCGCACTTTTGATATGCTGATGGGTGATGAAGTCGCTCCACGCAAGAAATTTATCACAACCCACGCCAAGAAAGTCCGTAACCTGGATATTTAGTTGAAGGTTGGTAGATTGGTAAGTTAGTAAACGGAGTCGCCGTGTCCCTGTTCCCGACGAATAATAATTCCGCTAGAGGGATGGCCGAAGGCTTAGATCGAATCAGCCAATACCTGGTGATACTTTATCAAGCGCTCGCGGTATTGGCGATGATCGCCATCCCGATCTGGGCATTTGGTTTTTTTCAACGGCCGTTCATTGGGGTATTTGTCGAACATACCTTGTTGACTAATGGCGTCGGTCCGGATGGGAATACAACAGGCTGGCCCATTTATAATCAAGGGTTGCGCTTTGGATACCAATTGGTCTCGTTGTCGATCCTGGATGCTGATAACACCCCGTTGGAGACGATTGAGCCGAAGCGTTTCAGTCAGATCGAAAGCCTATTAAAGGGCCACGCTCCGGGCGAGAAAATTGAAGCAACTTTCCGCAACACCAATTTAGCGAACGACCCCACCTCCATTTTTACGGTTCCATTAAGCCGCTTCCCACTCGCCGACCAGGTGCGCTTTTTTTACCTGCCTTACTTAGTAGGTGTGATTTACCTGGTTGTTAGCCTGTGGATCTTTGGCCTGCGCCGTTCCGAGACAGCCGGGCGGGCTTTTTCGATTCTGGCGAGTTCGGTTGCGCTGGTGGTTAGCGGTTTGTTAGATGTGTACACCACCAATCATCTTACCTATCTGTGGGTTGCGGCTGTGCCCATGGTCGGTGCAGCACTCATTCATCTGGGACTGGTTTTTCCGCAAGAATCCCGGATTGTATTGAAATACCCCCTCCTTCGCGGGGCAGGGTATATTTTTGCTTTAGGGCTGATCCTCCTGCAATATTTATTTCTGTTCGATTTCAGCCGCCCACGATTGTACGCAGACACCTGGATATTTAGCTATCTTTTTGCTGGTGGTGGCGCTATATTTTTTATTGCATCCACATTTTACCGGCGCTATTGGTCGCCTTCGCCAGTGGTGCGGCAGCAGGCGCGCACAATTCTGCTGGGGGCAATTTTTGGGTTTGCTCCTATGACGTGTTGGATTTTGCTGACCTCCGTCATAAAAATGAATTTCAATCCATATGTGGGTTTCCTTCCGTTGGTAATTTTCCCCGTGACAACCGGTTATAGCGTAATGCGCTATCGGTTACTGCGCATGGATTATTTGCTGAGCCGCGGAGTTCTCTATAGCTTGCTAACTATTCTGGCGCTGGGTGGTTATATTTTGCTGGCTTTGGGGCCAAGTATGTTGTTGGGGATTATCATTGGCCCTGACAACCCACTGTTAATGGCCTTTACAGTAATTATGACAGCTTTTGTGCTTAATTTTGTGCGTGGTTGGTTGCAAACCGGCATCGACCGTGTATTCTTCAAAGGCGAGCGCGCTCATCAGGATCGTTTAAAAATCTTTACCTATGAATTGACAAATGTTGTCGCACTCAAAGATATTTTAAGCACTTTGCGTAAGCAAATTTCCATCAGTTTGCTGCCCAGTCATCTTCATATTTTTATTTACGACCCGCTCAGCGACCAGTATATTTCCACCCCGGACGAGAGTGGAAAGGTGACCAGCGATTTACGTTTTACGGCTAAAAGTCCCCTGCCAGCAGCGCTGCGCAAAGAACAACTCCCCTTTTTTGTGGATGAAGAACACATGCCAGAATCTGTTCGCACGGAACGCGGACGCATGGCACTCCTGGCTGCCCAACTATTCATTCCCATGCCTGGCCGAGACAGACTGGTTGGTTGGATTGCCCTGGGAGAGCGCCTCTCTGGCGAAAGCTATACAAGCCACGATATTTCCTTCCTTGAGGCTTTGAGCAGCCAATCGGCGATATCGATGGAACGCGCTCAGGTGATGGGGAATTTGGAGCGCCGCGTCCAAGAATTAAATGCACTCTCGCGTGTAGCCCAGGGGATCAATATCACCCTGAACTTCGATGACACCCTTGAATTGATTTATGCTCAAACAGCGCAGATTATCCCCATCACTGATTTCCACCTGGCACTATATAATAAATCAGGTCAAAATGTATATTATGTCTTTTGCCTGGAGGACGAAGATCGGGTTACCGCGAGAGAAAATATTCCCTTGCCTGCCAAAAGCAGTCTTGATCAGGAAGTTATTCTTTTGCAGCGTTCAATATTAGCCCATGATTTTGCCAGCCAATGCCAGGCATTGGGTGTAATGCCGTCGTGTAAGGGTACAGCCACGCCGTGTCCTTACGCCTGGTTGGGCGTGCCCCTCAATTCAGGTTCAGAAACGATCGGCGCGATGAGCGTTGCTTCCAATAACCCGTCGATCACTTATACCCGCGCCCAGATGGACTTGCTTCAAGCTGTGGCTGACCAGGCCGCAGGCGCGATCGTCAAAGCACGCTTGCTGCAGGAAGCCGAGCGTCGCGCTCAACAACTTTCTTCGTTAAACGTTGTTACCCAGCAATTGACTTCTACCCTGGAACTTCAACCACTCTTGAAAAGTATTCTCGAAAGCTCTGTCTCTATTTTAAACACCGAAGCAGGTAGTTTATTTCTAGTCGACGAACAAACCGATGAGCTAATCTTTCATGTGACAGTTGGTTCGGTAGCGCAGAACCTTATCGGCCAGCGTTTATCGCCAGGGAGTGGTTTTGTTGGCAAAGCCGTAACTACTCGCCACCCAGTCATGGTTAATGATGTGGCCGCCCATATTACCTGGAATTCCACCACTGATAAACAAACCGGATTTATTACCCATGCCATTCTGGCTGTTCCGATGGAGGTCAAAGGGGTGGTCATTGGGGTAATCGAGATTATCAACAAAAAAGATGGCACTCTCTTTAGTGAAGACGATCAAAACCTGCTCTCGGCTTTTGCGGGGCAAGCGGCGGTTTCCATCGATAATGCCCGTTTGTATACTCTGACCGATCAAGAATTGACCAACCGTGTGGAAGAGCTTTCGGTGATGCAACGCATCGACCGGGAGTTGAATGCCAGTCTGGAGGTGAACCGCGCCATGCGGATCACCTTGGAATGGGCCATGCGTCAGTCGCACTGCGAAGCCGGTTTGATCGGTTTCGTTGAAGAAAAGGGTTTGCGTGTGATGGCAGACCAGGGGTATGCTGACGAGATTGAAGCCTTCAAGAAAGACTTTTTACCCCTCGACCATGCTGCGGTGAATGAAGCGATCCAAACTAGCCTTCCGCAGCGCGTAATAATGAATTCACCAGACCCGTCACGTGCCTTTTTGAATGGGACTCACAGCCAATTGGTTATCCCTATCCGGCGCGAATCCAAGGTAATCGGGTTATTTTTGCTTGAAAGTACTCGCCCCGAAGCTTTCCAACAGGACGTGCTGGCGTTTCTAAGCCGCCTTTCGGATCACGCGACCATCGCTATTACGAATGGGCAGCTCTACACAGAAGTTCAGCAAGCCAATATTGCTAAGAGTGAGTTTGTTTCACTTGTAGCCCATGAATTGAAGAACCCGATGACATCCATCAAGGGGTACGCCGAACTGTTGGCGGTGGGGGCGGTAGGACCCATGACCGAAATGCAGAGTAATTTTCTTGGCACCATTCGCTCCAATATTGAGCGTATGAAGTCCATCGTGGAAGACCTCAACGATAATTCAAAGATCGAGGCAGGCCGACTGCGTCTGGACTTTAAGGCAGTAAATGTAGCCGAAGTAACCGAAAATGTTGTCCGCTCGACCCGCCGACAGATCGATGATAAGAAACAAACGATCGAAGTGCAACTGCCCGAAGCGCTACCTCTGATTTGGGCAGATCGTACACGCGTGGAACAGATTCTGGTCAATTTGGTGAGCAATTCGAACAAATATACCCAGGAAGGCGGCCAAATCTCTATTGCTGCTGAAAAGACGATCTCTCCCCGGCAATCTGCCAAAGGAGATGGGGACGGGCAGGATGTCGTACATATATGGGTAAAAGATAATGGTTTGGG
>CAZHWV010000024.1:0-38512 GCA_964536185.1 uncultured Anaerolinea sp.
TAGGAGCTTAAGCTTACCAGATGTCAGCCACCAATTTTTTGTCCGGTAGAGAATCCAGATCAAGGGTTTGACGAAAACTGAAAGATTTGGGGCTGGGACTTTCCAGATTGCTAGACCGGCGCACTTATTCCCTGCCGGTCGTGGCGATCGTAGCAGGAGGTGAGATTGCTTCTTCGGGGAGAGCACCCTCATCACAGCCACATGCTACGACTTTAAGAAAAACCTACGCGCCTGAACCCGCGGGCCAATTGTTTTTAACCTCAAAAACACGTATACTGAAATAGGCAGAGTTTTTCCCGGGTGGGCTGAATCTATAAGGAGAGTATGATGAAAGAAGAAGTCGGCTTATGGGTTGATCACAAGAAAGCAGTTCTTGTAAACGGCGAAGGGGAAGAGATCGTAACTCTGAATTCCAATATGGAAAAACATGTCCGCTTTAGCGGCGGCGCGCGTGGGAAAACAGCCTATGGGGCCCAATATTTTCCGGCAGAGGACCAACAAGACAGGCGATTCACCGAGCATCTGAATAAATATTATTCGGAGATCAGTACACATTTGCGCGGGGTCAAAGCTATTGTTATCATGGGACCCGGAGAAGCAAAATTTGAGCTTGAAAAACGACTTGAGCACGAAGGGCTTATCGATCATGTACTCAGCATCGAAACGGCAGATAAGCTGACCGATCGCCAGATTGCCGCGAGGATAAAACAATTCTTTGCCAGCCAAAGATTGCCAATCCATTAAAGACTGGCCATATAAGGATAAAGAGAATCCCTGCCCACCCCTTACCCCTCTCCAGCACCCAGGAGAGGGGTTTCCATCCAGCAAGCAGTCCCCAAAATTAGCTTCGAAACGTCAGAATAACAGGATTAAAACGTATGCCAACTGAACAGGGAGTTTACGAACAGCACGCCGAACAATACGACCGCCTGATCCAACGTGAAGATTACCAAAATCATATTTTGCGGGCTGTTGAACAGATTTGCCCCCTTAAGGGTCTGCACGTCATCGATCTGGGCGCAGGGACAGGACGCTTAACGCGCATCCTGGCGCCACATGTCGAGATGATAAAAGCCTTTGATTCATCCGCGCACATGTTGGCCTCGGCGCAGTCAATTTTGCATGCATTGGGTCTCAGCAACTGGCAGGTTGGGGTGGCCGACCATCGCCATTTACCTGTTCCCAACGCCAGCGCTGACCTGGTCATTGCGGGTTGGAGTTTTTGCTATCTGGCTGTTTGGAGCGGGGATAAATGGCGCCAGGGCTTGGAGGCGGGTTACCAGGAATTGCTGCGGGTGCTTCGACCAGGCGGGGTCATCATCCTGCTAGAAACATTGGGAACTGGGGCAGAATCCCCTCATCCGCCAGAACATCTAAATGATTATTTAGGCTGGCTGGCTGAAAATGGTTTCGAAAACACTTGGATGCGAACAGATTATCGCTTCAGTTCTCTGGCTGAAGCCACGGAACTTTCCAAGTTTTTCTTTGGGGCTAAACTGGAGCGGGAAGTGGTCAAAAATAAGTGGATCATCCTGCCGGAATGTACTGGTATCTGGTGGCAAAAGAAAGGCTAACAGTTTGTCACATTCAAGAATTGAAAAATAGTGACAGGAATTAGCCAAAAAACACATTGCCTGGAAACCCCAAAAGGGTAGATAATAGAAGCATGATCCAAAAAGATTTTTCTTTAACCTTTTTTGGCATCCGTTTGCCAGAATACCAGGCGCGCCTGATGGGTGTATTACACACTTATCAGGTTTTTTTTACCAAAACTTCCGGCTCCCGAGCGGAGATAAAAACCACTTACTTACAAGGAGATTGAATGGAGACACCCTGGGAATATCGTTATGCCCATCGCATGCAAAAGATGGGCAGTTCAGTCATTCGCGAATTGTTAAAATTGACCGAACAACCGGATATTATCTCTTTCGGAGGCGGCCTGCCTGCCCCGGAAGTGTTCCCGTTGAATGAATTTAAAGCAGCTTGCAATTATGTACTGGATCACTTCGGCGCGCAGGCCCTGCAGTACGGCACCACGGAAGGTTACTTGCCTCTGCGTGAGATGATCTCACGCCATACCGCTCGATACAGCGTGGACGTGAAGCCAGAGAATATCTTGATCACTTCCGGCTCGCAACAGGCGCTGGATTTTATCGGCCGCTTGTTCGTGAACCGCGGCGATTACATCGCAGTTGAATCACCCACTTATCTGGGAGCATTACAAGCATGGAATGCTTACGGCGCGCAGTATATCTCCGTCCCCATGGATGAGAACGGCATGATTGCGGATGAATTGGAAAAAGCCTTGCGGCTCGGACCCAAGTTTATTTACGTTCTGCCGAATTTCCAGAATCCAAGCGGCGCGACGCTCAGCCTTGAACGACGTCAAAGAATCGTTGAATTGGCTGATAAATATGGCGTACCGATTGTGGAAGATGACCCTTATGGCCAACTACGCTATGAAGGTGACCACCTGCCTTCGCTGGTTGACCTGGACAGCAAATATCGCGGCGATGATGGCACATACACCGGCAACGTCATTTATCTGAGCACCTTCTCAAAACTGCTCGCGCCAGGCATTCGCCTGGCATGGGTCGTGGCTCCGGAACAAGTCATTAAAAAACTGGTGCACACCAAGCAAGCCGCCGACCTGCACACCGCCACCTTCAACCAGATGGTAGCATACGAAGTTGGTAAGGGTGGTTTTTTGGATGAGCATGTCAAAGTTATTCGCGCCATCTACAAAGAACGCCGTGACGTAATGCTGGAAACAATGGAAGAAATCTGGCCAGCCGGGACGAGCTGGACCAAACCCCAGGGCGGCATGTTCCTGTGGGGCATTCTACCCAAAGAGATGGATACCGCCGAAGTAATCAAAAAAGCCATCGAGAGAAAAGTCGCTTTTGTACCTGGAGCGGCCTTCCATGTGAATGGCCTTGGTAAAAATACGATGCGGCTAAACTTTTCCTATTCATCCCCCGAAGTTATCCGTGAAGGGTCAACGCGTCTGGGACTGTTGCTGCGCGAGCTGGTCAAAGCCAACGCCGCTAACAATAATTAATCACGGCTTTCCAGTTCCAGCGGATTGGTCAGCTTAGACAAACGGGCATCCTCGCGAGGATGCCCGTTTGCGTTTTTTACTCTTCCACAATGCATCCGATCTAACAGTTGCAAAATCTGCGGGTGTGACTGGATCACTGGGCAGTCTGGCTCATCAAAAAGGCCGTTTACGTCCAATAAAATCGGGGACAAGCCCGCAGCCCGGGCACCCACTATATCGGCATAATAATTATCGCCGATATAGATGGATTCTTCTGCAGAGACCCCGGCTTTTTCTAATAAAAATTGGAAGACCCCCGGATTGGGTTTGTATATTCCAGCTTCACCCGCAAAGACAGCCAGGCTGAAAAATTCAGCCAAACCAAGCTCGGATAAATAATCTGAAAATGACTCGTTGCGATTTGACATAACCCCCAACAAGTAACCCTGTTGCTTAAGGGTTGTCAGCGTCTCCAAAAGACCATCCGGGATGATATCCGCAGGTCGATAGACATCGGTCATACGCTGGTGCAGCTTGGAGGCGAGATCAGCCACCTGCTGAGAGCTGGCCCCCAGTACGACAAGCTGCCGAAAACAAAAATTGAACCAAAAAGAAGATCTGTCTGGGAATGAAACTCGATCAGCAAGAAGTTCGGGCGATTCAGCAAAATAACGATGTTCCCAGCGGGCAACACGCAGGCAGTCTTCCTGATTGATGATTAAACCAAACTCAATGGCAAAATCTGTAAAGGCGCGCCAGCTATTGGGCACATTCATTCTCAAGGTACCATCGAGATCATAAAAAATGGCACGGATTACCATACTACATCAACCACCAATCTGATTCATGACACGGTTAAGAGGAATAAGGCCTTGATCGAGACCATGACCCCAGGGTTTGTTCCAGACCCCTTCCAGGATGAGCGCGCGCAAATCGTCTTCGCTGGCACCATTGCGCATGGGTGTCAACAAATCAATTTCTTTTTCACGAAGAAGACACATGCGCAAAATACCGTCAGCTGTAAGACGGGCACGGGTACAAGCCGAGCAGAACGGGACGGTAACTGAAGAGATAAAGCCTAATTCACCCTTACCGCCCCGAATGCGGAAGATTCGCGCTTCGCCATCATATTGGCCCGTAGCCTCGAGTGGACCAAATTCAGATTCAATCTTCTGCTGGATCTGGCCTGCAGTGATGATCTGCTCGGTCTGGACATTGGTCACCCCAGCAAAGGGCATCATTTCTATGTAGCGCATCTGCCAGGGACGGTCCAGCGTCAACGCAGCCAGGTCAATGACATCCTCTTCGTTGTATCCTTTGACCACTACGGCATTGAGTTTGACCGGCGCCATGCCAACATCTTCAGCAGCGAGAATACCCTTCCAAACATCATCGAGCTTACCCCAACGCGTTAAGCGCTGGAATTTTTGCGGATCAAGTGTATCGATCGAGACATTCACTCGCTGGAGTCCTGCTTCTTTTAACGGTTTTGCCAGCTGCGAAAGCAAAATTCCATTAGTCGTCATCGAAAGAGAGCGAATGCCCGGCGTGGAGGCAATACCACGGACCAGTTCAACAACATTGGCGCGAATGGTAGGTTCTCCGCCTGTCAAACGAATCTTGTCGAAACCGAGGTTTGCAAACAAGCGCGCCAGGCTTAGTATTTCTTCATCCTGTAGTAACTCCGCATTAGGAAGAAAAGTTAGGCCCTCGGGCATACAGTAAATGCAACGTAAATTACAGTGATCGGTCAGGGAAATACGCAGGTAGTGGATGTTTCTTCCAAAACGATCGAATGCCATCAGTTCACCTCACAACAGGGTATACCAATAAGTAACCAATTATACAGCCTTCATTATTAGAAATTTAGAAGAGAATAGCGCCGATAATTGACGCATTTGAACGGGCATGCTATCATGATAGCGTAATTATTCGATTTTTTTCACCTGCATTTATCTAAACAGCGTAACCATTTTACCTTACTGCTAGCCTGGTTGAGTTTAGAGATGTGCTTTGGCAGCGGAAGGAGCCATTATGAGCATTGATTTTTTAATTCGTATTTTTGGTATGTTTATATTTGCATTTCTGGGCAGCTATTGGGGGTTCTGGTTCAGTCGTGACAATGCCGTACAGCAATTCATACCATATACCTTAGGTTTTGGCACTGTGGGTGCCCTGTTTGGTTTAATTGCAACCCCTTATTTCACCACGCTACCGGTGAGAGCCATCCGTCGATTGCTGGTGCGCATTTCGGCAGAACACCTGCTGGCCGGGTTAAGCGGATTGATATCGGGTTTATTAGTTGCCGCTTTGCTGACGTTTCCACTATCCATGCTGCCAGATCCGCTTGGAAACGTACTACCATTTCTGGCGGTGCTTCTGTTTGGGTATTTCGGCGTGGCATTATTCGTGATGCGCCAGGCGGATATCATGGCTGTGATCGGGAGTGTGGGCAGCCGGGGTGGCGAGAGCCTTTCACAAACCAATTCTAGTTGGGGACAGGGTGCCCGAACCATTCTCCTGGATACAAGTGTCATTATTGATGGTCGTGTAGCTGATATCGCCAAGACAGGTTTCCTGCCGGGCACATTACTCATTCCGCGTTTTGTACTCAACGAACTGCAATACATCGCTGATTCAGCTGACAGCCTGCGCCGCCAGCGCGGACGACGTGGCATGGAGGTTCTCGCGGAACTGCAGAAGGTTTCAGCAGTGAGTGTGCGCATCAGCGACATCGACGTGGAAGGCGTGCGCGAAGTGGATGACAAACTCGTCATCCTGGCTCGCCAACTGAAATGCCCTATTCTAACCAATGACTACAATCTAAACCGCGTTGCCGAGTTACAGGGAGTGATCATCCTGAATATTAACGAACTCGCAAATGCTGTAAAATCTGTGGTCCTGCCCGGCGAAACAATGGGGATTGCCATCATCCAGGAAGGCAAAGAATCGAACCAGGGCGTTGGTTACATGGAAGATGGCACCATGGTGGTAGTGGAAGGCGGAAATCGCTTTATCGGCCAAACAAAAGCGGTAAACGTCACCAAGGTGCTGCAGACCGCCGCAGGTCGCATGATTTTTGCCAGGCCAGAGGATTAAACATCGAGACGTAGTCCTGGCCAACCAGTTTGGACAAATGAACAAGGACGCGGTTCGAAGTGAACTGCGTCCTTTTATTGCTGGCTTGCGCGCACAGCTCTGGTTTATAATTCACATCCTCAGGAGAGAAATCATGATCCGCCTTTACAATACACTTACTCGCAAAAAAGAAGACTTACAAACACTCGAACCCGGCACCTTGAAAATGTACGTCTGCGGGCCAACCGTCTACAACGATGCGCATGTTGGACATGCCATGTCTGCCCTGGTGTTCGATATTATCCGCCGCTATCTTGAATATCGTGGATATAACGTCAAACACGTCATGAACTATACAGATGTGGACGACAAAATCATCAACCGCGCCAACCAAATGGGCGTGGATCCCTTTGCCCTGTCACAGCGCTATATTGATGACTTTGACCAAAACCTGGCCGATTTGAATATCCAACCCGCCACAGCCAAGCCGCGCGTCAGCAAGACCATGCCAGAGATCATCGCCTTTATTAAAGGTCTTATCGATAAAGGCTACGCTTACGCCGCTTCGAATGGCGACGTTTACTTCCGAGTCTCGCACGATGATGATTACGGTAAACTCTCTGGCCGCAAGCTGGACGACATGCAGGCCGGCGCACGCATCGAAGTTGAAGAACTTAAGGAACACCCAATGGATTTTGCGCTGTGGAAAGCCGCCAAACCCGGTGAACCTTCCTGGGACAGCCCATGGGGCAAAGGCCGTCCCGGCTGGCACATTGAATGCTCCGCCATGAACCTGGCCGAACTAGGTGAGCAGATCGATATCCATGGCGGTGGGAATGACCTGATTTTCCCCCATCACGAGAACGAGATCGCCCAGTCAGAATCGTTTACCGGTAAACAATTTGCACGCTATTGGATGCATAACGGTATGCTGCAGCTAGGCGGCGAAAAGATGTCGAAATCTCTCGGCAATATTATCAGCATTAAAGATTTTTTATTAAAACGTGATGCTGACGTGATGCGTATGTTGGTGCTGAATGGCAGCTACCGCGCCCCATTAATGTTCAACGATGAAACTCTTGACGGCGCCGAGAAGGGTTTGGAGCGGATCAAATCATCACTACGCCCGGCTGCTGCCAAAGCAGAGCCTGCTTCGGTGGGCGCTTTGAACGCTCTCGCCTCACAAATTGAATTGACCCGAAATGGCTTCATAACCGCCATGGACGATGATTTCAACACCGCAGGCGCGTTAGGCATCCTGTTTGATCTGGTACGCGCGATAAACACTGCCCGGGATGCCGGCGCCAACGCTGGGCAATTAAAGCCCGCACAGGACCTGCTGCGTGAACTGACTCAGGTCTTTGGTCTGCGCTTGAGCGAAAAAACGGGATCGGAAGACGCAGATAAGTTCATCAACCTGCTGATTTCAGTGCGCAACGAAGTACGCAAACAAAAACTCTGGCCGCTTTCTGACCTAATCCGCGACCGGCTGAAAGAACTCGGTGTGACCATCGAGGACAGTAAAGAAGGCACAAGTTGGCGATGGGGCTAAAACCTGCCCAACCCGTAATCGGACAACTCGTTTTTTCCCGACAAACAGCGCGATGACAACTAGCTTGAAACTACATCGCATTGGCTCACTTTCCCCTGAAATGGCCTTGCTCTTATGCTTCTTGGCCTTTGCACTGCTGCTTTCCGGCTGTGGCACCCCGGCAAACGAAGCGCCTGAGCCGAAAGCACTGACAGTTTTTGCCGCTGCTTCGTTAACGAATGCTTTTAGCGAAATGGGCAAGGCTTTTGAAGCCGAAAACCCGGGCGTCACGGTTAAATTCAACTTTGGCGGTTCGCAGACCTTAAGGACCCAGATTGAACAGGGTGCCCGGGCCGATGTGTTTGCCTCGGCCAACACCAAAGAAATGGATGCCTTGGTAACCGGCAAATTTATCGCTGCCAACACTTCGAAGATATTCCTGACCAACCAGTTGGTCGTGATCATGCCTGCCAAAAACCCCGCAGGAATTATTGCACTGGCAGAGTTGACCAAACCGGGGCTCAAACTTGTTCTGGCCGCCAAGGAAGTACCGGTGGGAAATTACGCCCTGCAGGTGCTCGATAAACTGGATGTTAAGCTCGGCGCCGGGTATAAAGATAAGGTGTTGAAAAACGTTGTTTCCTATGAAAGTGACGTCAAGCAGGTGGTCGCCAAGATCCAACTCGGTGAAGCGGACGCAGGCATCGTTTACACGTCCGATACGGTAGCTGCGCCAGATTTGCAACAGATTGAGATCCCGGCTGAAAATAATGTCATTGCCAGGTATCCGTTAGCGGTATTGAGCCAATCCAAGAACTCCGATCTCGCCCAGGAATTTATTGCCTATGTGCTTTCGGTCGATGGGCAGACAGTTTTGAAAAAATGGGGTTTTCTTCCTGGAAAATAGGGACATACCGATAGATAATCCGGATTATTTCGCCCCACAAGAGCCAAGATTTCTTCATGCGCCTGAGACGTACATCAACCCATCACATCGTTATAACGAACAGCCAGACTGACTGGCTGTTCGTTATTCCTGGCCTGCTACTAGTGCTCCTTTTGGGTCTTCCGCTGCTAGCGTTATTCTTGCGTGCATTTGGCGATGATTTTTTCACGTATGCCTTATCGGATACCGCTTTGGCAGCCCTCAAGTTGAGCCTGGTAACCAGCCTGATCAGCGTAATGGTTTCTCTGCTGATTGGCACGCCACTAGCCTACATTTTGGCGCGCTGGGAATTCCCAGGCCGGGCTGCGTTGGAGCTGTTGATCGACCTGCCTGTCGTGCTGCCGCCATCCGTGGCGGGGCTGGCGCTGTTGATCGCCTTTGGTCGCCAGGGGATATTTGGCAGCTGGCTGGCGGCTTTTGGCATAACGCTGCCATTTACCACTGTTGCAGTGGTCATCGCCCAGACCTTTGTTTCCGCACCGTTGTTTGTCCGGTCGGCCAGAATTGGGTTCGCTGGAATAGACCCACAGTTGGAAGAAGCCGCACACGTGGAAGGCGCCACCCAGTGGCAAATATTCAGTCAGGTTATGTTCCCGCTGGCTGGGCGTGCGTTGATAAGCGGTGCAATCCTGGCCTGGACGCGCGCGCTGGGTGAGTTCGGCGCGACCATTTTGTTCGCCGGCAACCTGGAAGGGACCACTCAAACCATGCCGCTGGCCATTTATCTTGGTTTTGAACGCAACCTGAATGTGGCCGTGGCTTTATCCGTAGTGTTGGTGCTGGTTTCGCTCATCTTGCTAGGCGTTATGCGAAAGTTGGATGGGCATTCGACTGTATAGAACGAGCAAGACCCGGCTTCAATATCGGTCGGAGAGAATTTCAGATTTCCATTTGGCATTTAGCCCACCAGCCACATACATGAATGCTTCGCAACTTATTATTGACAAAGTCGGATACTTGGTGTATTTGTACTTCCATTATGAGAATCGTCGTCAAACTCGGCACATCATCACTTACCAACGGCACAAATCATATTGCGCCGCCATTTTTAATTGAATTGGCCCGGCAAATTGCGCAACTTCAGGCCAGCGGGCATCAAATCGTCCTGGTTTCATCTGGAGCCATCGCAGCCGGACGGGAAAAGCTTAATTTTCCACAACTTCCAAAAAATATGCCCGCCAAACAAATGCTGGCAGCCATCGGGCAGTTGCGCTTGATGGCCCTTTACGAGCAGATTTTTGGCCTCTATAGCCTGGTTGTTGCCCAGGTACTGCTCACCCGTGCTGACCTTTCGGACCGCCGGCGCTATCTGAATGCGCGCAACACGCTTGAAGCGTTAATGACGCAAAACATGATCGCTATCATCAATGAAAATGATACTGTCGCCACCGAAGAAATCAGGGTCGGGGATAATGATAACCTATCGGCGCTGGTGGCAAATTTAATCGATGCGGATCTACTGATTTTGCTTACCGACCAGGAAGGCCTGTTCACTGCAGACCCACGCAGCAACCCTACGGCAGAATTGGTTAGAATCATCAGCGAAGATGAAATTCCTGCAGCGCTGTGGCAGGCTGCGGGAGGCAGTAAATCCGGCCTGGGAACAGGGGGGATGACGACCAAACTTCAAGCTGCCGATCTGGCCCGCCATTCAGGCACATCCTGCATTATTGCCAGCAGCAAAGAACCAGCCGTGTTGATACGCCTGGCAAACAGTGAAAAAATAGGCACATATTTCCCCGCGCTGGTAACCGCCATCGAAAGCCGCAAACGCTACATCATGTCCGCCCGGCGCGCACCCGGCCAGCTCAGCGTGGATGCAGGCGCCGCTCAAGCCTTGCAGCGAGACAGCAGCCTGTTACCGATTGGGATGATCCGGGTCAGCGGTAAATTCGAACGAGGTGACACGGTGCGCATCTTGGACGAAAATGGTCATGAGATTGCCCGAGGTATTGCGAATTATGCCAGCCGTGACCTGGTGCAGATTACCCGCCGTCGCTCTGAAGAAATCGAATCCATCCTGGGCTACAATTACGGCGACGAAGTTATTCATCGCAACGATCTGGTGCTGCTCTAACCAAAAATAAGATCGAAGGCGAAGGAATTCCCCTGGAAGGCACCCTTATGATCCTCGAAATCGCTCGCCAGGCCAAAACGGCCTCCAAAATTCTGGCGCTCGCCAGCTCAGAGTCCAAAAACGCTGCTCTTCTGGCGCTCGCTGAATCCCTGACCCGATCCAGCGCCGAAATTCTCGCCGCCAATTCACGCGATGTGGAGGCAGCCCGCGCTAAGGGTCTAAGCGAAGCCATGCTCGACCGGCTACTGCTTAACCAACAACGCATTGACAGCCTAGGCACGGACTTACACCATCTCGCCAGTCTGCCTGACCCGGTTGGACAACATTTTGACGAGTCCACTCTCCCCAACGGAATCCATCTCCGCAAACAACGCGTTCCATTGGGCGTACTGGGAGTGATCTACGAATCCCGCCCCAATGTGACCTTGGACGTTGCCGGATTAGCCATTAAGACCGGGAACGCCGCCATCCTGCGCGGCGGCAGCGAGACCATCCACAGCAACCGGACATTGGTAAAAATTATTCAGGAGACTTTGAAAACCATTGGCCTACCCGCTGAAGCCATACAGTTCATTGACAGCCCTGATCGTGCACTCGTACTCGAATTACTGAAATTACACGATTATGTCGATATCATCATTCCTCGCGGAGGCGCTAAACTACACCTTTTTTGCCGTGAAAACAGCCAGATTCCGGTAGTAACAGGTGGAATGGGGATATGCCACCTATTTGTGGATGAAAGCGCTGATTTGGATGCTTCGCTGCCCGTCATTTACAACGCAAAGGTACAGCGCCCCAGCACCTGCAATTCGCTGGACACAGCGCTGATCCATCAAAGTGTGGCTGCGGAATTCTTACCGCGCCTGGTAGCTAGCCTTGCTCCGGCTGGTGTGACCTTCCGCGCCGACCCTCAAGCCGCTTCTCACCTTATAGGCTTTGATCCCGCTATTGTCTCTCTCGCAGGGTCAGACGATTTTGATACGGAATGGCTGGCTCTCATTCTCGGACTGAAAGTGGTCGGAAGCCTGGACGAAGCCATCCGGCACATCGCCAATCACAGCACTGCCCACTCTGACGGAATTCTGACCGAAAACAGCGCAAATGCCGCGCGTTTCATCACTGAAGTCGATTCGGCAGCGGTCTACGTCAATGCCAGCACACGCTTTACCGACGGCAGCCAGTTTGGGCTGGGTGCGGAAGTTGCCATCTCGACCCAACGTCTGCATGCCCGCGGACCTATGGGCCTTTCCGAACTAACAACCTACAAATGGGTAGCCGAGGGGAATTACAATGTAAGACCTTAAGATTAATGCGCAAAGTGGATAATTCTTTCGCGTATAATCAGCCGAATGAATGGAACATCGCAAACGCTTGGCAATCCAAAAACCAATAACTGGGCGCAGAAAATCGCTTTAGGGGCTTTTGAGGCCTGCCTGGTAATCCTGATCTTGATCGGAATATTCTTTCGCTTCAATGGGGGCAATTGGAGTCAGGGTACAAACCTGCATCCCGATGAGTACGGATTGACGAATACACTCACCCAGTTGGCAATTCCTGAAAATTTTGGAGAGTATTTTAATACGCGTATCTCACCGCTCAGCCCATATCAAAAATATGATCTGGATGGTAAACCGACCAAGGTTGGGCCAGATAACCGCATGCGCTGGGGTCAATTCCCAATAACCATTATCCGCCTGGCAGGTGAATTGAGCGAAAATACCGGTTATGGGGAAATCCGGCTGTTAGGACGCAAACTTTCAGCCCTGGCAGATACTCTCACTTTAATAATAATTTTCTTGATCGGGTATAAACTGTACGGGCGCAGAGTCGGACTGTTGGCAGCAGCCTTGAGCGCGCTGGCCGTCATGCAGATCCAGCAAGCGCACTTCATGACTGTGGACAACTTCGGCGGGATGTTCACAGCACTGGCCCTGTTTGCCTGTGTCTACATTGCCGGTCAGCCACCGGTGCAACGTAAAGATGCCAGTATTCCTTTGACCGGCCTGCCTGGCGCTTACCGCATGAAACCGCGCATCTGGACCTGGTATCTTCTCTTTGGTACTGCCTTCGGCATGGCGCTGGCTTGCAAGATCAACCTGCTGCCCGTGGGCGGAATGGTATTGGTCGCGGCTTTTATCAGCATCGCCGATCTCAAACTCAAAAATCTAGCCGATCTGGAACGCATTCTCAGCACGGTAATCGCCCTGATAGCCCTCAGCTTGATCACCTTTGCAATCGTTTTTCGCGTTACCCAGCCGATGAGCTTCCGCGCCACCCAAGGCGACACGAGCTTGTTCAGCCTGCATCTAAATCAGGATTGGGTCGATAGTATGCAGGTGGCTTCGGCAGAATCCAGCGGCCAAGGCGGCGGGCCTCCCGGCGATCAGTGGGCGCACCGACCGGTAATCCTATTCCCACTGGCAAACATGGTCATGTGGGGCCTAGGGCTGCCGCTTGGATTGGCTGCCTGGCTGGCCTTTGGTGCAGCGGTCTGGCAAATACTGCGCAGCGGAAAAAACTGGAAGGCGCACCTACTTCCACTGGTCTGGACTGGCGGATATTTCCTATTCATGGGCACACGCTGGGTCAAATCGGTGCGTTATTTTCTGCCCATTTATCCCTTTTTGAGCTTGCTGGCTGCCTGGGGTCTTTTGGAGCTGTGGAAATGGGCTATTCGGAAAGAAAACCCCAGCATGCGCTCTTATCGCATGCTTTTATCATCAAGCCTTATTGGTCTGGCCATCCTGGGAACTCTAGCCTGGGCTTCCGCTTTCGTACAGGCTGTCTACCAGACAGCCCATACGCGCATCCAGGCCACACGTTGGGTTTTCCAAAACATTCCTGGGCCCTTCCACCTCGGGTTACAGACAGCAGATGGGACAATTTTCCACGAACCATTGGGAGCCCCGGACAATTTACAGATCAGTCTCTCGAAGCCTTACAGCCTGCCCTTCACACTGCATACCAGCGGGCAATTATTCCAAGTAACAATACCTCACGTCCATGCAGTCCGCCCCAGCATCTTGCAGGTGGTCATCGCCAATGATCCGGATGGGATAAGCCAATTGGCTGAAACCCGGCTTGCCGTTGCGCCCACTGATAACGAGGTGACAGCTATATTTCGAAAGGTTCGAATCCAGGCTGGCTTAACATATTTCTTGATTGTCTCGAGTACAAGCACAGAACCAGTCACCATATCCAGAATTGTGATCGCCGATGAGAGTTGGGACGAAGCCCTGCCTGTGCCATTCGATGGCCGGGACCCATTTGGGCAGTTATATCGCGGCAAGATTATGGAAGTACGCTGGCCAGATGACGAAAGCAAGCGCGAGAGCTTGCTCGACACCTTGTCCAAGAGCGACTACCTGATCATCCCTAGCCAGCGTTCGATCTGGGCAACTTGCCGGATCCCGCAGACCTATCCGCTGACAATGGAATATTACCGGGCATTGTTCGATGGACGCCTGGGATTTGATCAAGTTGCAAATTTTAGCGCTCCATTCAAACTTGGTCCGCTGTGGGTTTCAGATACAGGCGGAACATTCGCCTGGAACAAGACCCCGGCTCTGCCACTCTTCAACCATAACTGGCTGGCTGCTGAGGAAGCATTCAGCGTCTATGACCACCCTCCGGTATGGATTTTCAAAAAAAGCGCTGATTTCAGCCTTGAAAAGGTAAAAAACATTCTATATTCGGTGGATCTGACAAAAGTTATCGTACAATCTGCCTTCAATGCTGGCGGGGACTGGTGCCCGGCACAGTGAGACTTTGCTGTGTTCCACAACTTGTTTCTCAAGCAGAAATACTCTCAAAAACCGATGGTCGAGTAAAATAGACCCATGACTGAACCCGACTTCAAAATTATCCATCCAGAACCAAAGTTGATCGTACTTTCAGGCCCATCGGGTGTCGGCAAAGATTCTGTGCTCATCCGCATGCGAGAACGTGGCCTGCCATTTCACTTCGTGGTCACTGCCACCACGCGCAGCAAACGGCCAACTGAGGTTGACGGCCAGGATTACTTCTTCGTCAGCAGCGACGAGTTCGCGCGCATGATCGAGGCCAACGAACTGCTCGAATATGCCATCGTCTACAATGATTACAAGGGTATTCCCAAACAACAGGTGCGTAATGCGCTGGCTAGTGGTCAGGATGTGATCATGCGCATCGATGTGCAGGGAGCAGCGACCATCCGTAAATTAGTTCCTGATTCAGTGTTAATCTTTCTGACCACCGAAAGCGAAGAAGCCATGGTGCTGCGCCTGCAGGCACGCCAGACAGAGACACCTGAAGGCCTGAAACTGCGCATTGCCACCGCCCGCCAGGAACTAAAACGCGCTAATGAGTTTGATTATGCTGTGGTAAATAAACAGTCTTGCCTGGATGAAACAGTCGATGACATTTCATCCATCATCAATGCCGAACACCATCGTGTGATACAGAAAAAAGTGATCCTTTGAACAAGCCATTCGAAACAAACTCCACCCAACCCACGCCGATGATTGACGAACAATTGGTCGCTCCGGTCGTTACTTACGTATTGATCGTGGTGACTGTTGCAATCTATCTGTTACAAGCCGCGACCCAGGCTCTCATCGGCTATGATATCCCAGCTATTGCAGGTATGAAAATTAACCAGTACATTATAGACGGTCAGCTCTGGCGCCTGGTAACGCCTATGTTTCTGCATGGCTCAATCTTTCACATCGGCTTCAATATGTATGCGCTGGTGATCATTGGTTCCGGGCTGGAGAAGCGTTTTGGGCACTGGCGCTTTCTGCTCCTTTATCTTATGGGCTCCATCTCTGGGAATGTATTTTCCTTTTTACTATCCCCCAACCCGTCGCTAGGCGCTTCGACCTCCATTTTTGGCTTGTTAGGCGCTGAAATGGTCTTTTTCTACCAGAATCGCGAATTGTTTGGCAGCGGTGCGCGCCGCGCACTGCAAAATGTGGTCACAGTGGCAGCAATCAACTTCTTCATCGGGCTTTCGCCCGGCATCGATAACTGGGGACACCTGGGCGGGTTGATGGGCGGGCTGATATTCACCTGGTTTGGCGGCCCACTACTCAGCCTCGAAGGTGGATTTCCCAGTTTTAGGGTAGTCGATAAACGCACTCTGGCAGATCAACTACTAGGCACTGGATTGGTGATTCTGTTCTTCGGTACGCTCGCTGCTGCGAAAATATTCGGACTCGGACCTTTTTAGGCGTGGGCATATACCTTCGCCAGCCTGTCGAAACCCATACAATTTCTTGTTGTGATTTTTATCACATAGCCGAGGGGTAAATTTCTTTATTTTTCTGGTATATTTAAGCTACTTAACATCCAAATTTGAAATTTTATGAGGAAATCAAATGAAACAAATTTGTGTCATCGGCGTTGGGTATGTTGGCATCGTTACCGGTGCATGTTTTGCAGACCTGGGGAACCGCGTTATTGCCCTCGATGTTAACGAGCAGCGAGTTGCCAATCTAAAAAAAGGGATCATGCCTATCTACGAGCCGGGCCTGGAAGAGCTGGTCAAGCGCAACGTACAAGCCGGGCGCCTTTCTTTCACCACAGATTACGCTGAAGCAGTGAATGGCACCGAATTCGCCTTCATCGCTGTCGGAACTCCCTCGGGGGGCAGCGGTGAAGCAGATCTACAATATGTTGCTGCGGCAGCAAAATCAATCGCTGAGAACATGACAGAACCATTGATCATCATCAACAAATCCACCGTGCCCGTCGGCACTGGCGATTGGGTCGCTGATATTGTCAAGCGTTCACAAAAAATACCGATCGACTTTTCAGTCGTTTCATGCCCGGAATTTTTGCGTGAAGGCTCGGCTATCGGCGATTTTGCACAACCCCATCGCACCGTGCTCGGTTCAACAGACAAGGAAGCCGCCAACAAGGTGGCCCAACTTCATCTGGCCTTGCGCGCTCCAATTGTCATCACAGATTTGCGCACCGCTGAAATGATCAAATATGCCTCGAATGCCTTCCTCGCGACCAAAATCTCCTTCATCAACGAAATCGCTAATATCTGCGAGGCGCTTGGCGCGGATGTTAAAGAAGTCGCCGCCGGGATGGGTTATGATGCGCGCATCGGCCGTCATTTCCTGGATGCGGGTCTTGGTTGGGGTGGTTCGTGTTTCCCCAAGGATGTATTGGCACTGGCGTTCATGGCCGAAGAAGCCGGGCTCGACCCACGCATTCTGAATACCGTGATGGAAGTCAACTACGAGCGCCGCAAGATAGCCATTAAGCACACCGAAGCCATGGTTGGCGGCTCGCTCAAAGGCAAAACCATTGGTCTGCTCGGGTTGGCCTTCAAACCCAACACCGACGATATGCGCGATGCGCCTGCCATCGATATCGCTCAGGAACTCAATGCTGCCGGCGCAATCGTGCGCGGTTATGACCCGGTAGCAATGGACGTGGCCCGCAGCATTCTTCCAGCGGTCGAAATGGCAAAGGACCCTTACAGCATGGCCGAAGGCTGTGATGCTCTCATGGTCATCACTGAATGGAATGAGTTCAAGCAACTTGACCTCGAAAAACTAAAGAGCCTGCTCAAAACGCCAGTCATTTACGATGGGCGGAACATCTACGACCCAGCCGCGATGAGAGCACTCGGTTTTACATACCGGGCAATCGGACGGTAACCGCCCAGGTATCAGGTATACGGATAGTCGGGTAAAATAACCCGGCTATCCGTTTTTTAGGCTAACCAACCATCCAGACCACCAATTGACAATATGACAACACCACCTGTTTGTGATTACGAAGGTTCCGATTACCAGACCTCTTTCTGGGATCAAGGCGGGCGCCAATACGAGGACCTCGCTGAGGCTCTTGCTTTAAAACGGCTTCTCCCTGCTCGCGGACAACTCCTGCTGGAACTGGGCGCTGGCGCTGGTAGAAATACGCCTCGATATACCGGTTATGCACGGATCGTTTTACTTGATTATTCGCGCACACAGCTCCAACAAGCGCGCGCGCGGCTAGGCGACTCCGCGCGAACTGTTTACGTCGCCGCCGATATATACAAACTGCCTTTTGTGGATGGGTTATTTGACAGTGCGACAATGATCCGTACGCTGCATCACATGTCGGATGCCCCCAAGGCGCTTGCCCAAGTCCGCCGGGTGCTTGAGCCTGGCGCTGTGTTCATACTGGAATACGCTAACAAACTCAATCTAAAAGCCATCCTGCGCTTCTGGTTAAGAAAACAGAGCTGGAGTCCATTCAGCCTCCAGCCGGTCGAATTCACAGCTTTGAACTTTGACTTCCACCCCCAAGCCGTCCGAACGTGGTTAGCAGAACTTGGTTTTGAGGTGCAAGAGGTGCTGACAGTCTCTCATTTCCGCGTCAGACTGCTCAAACGAATATTGCCTGCCAGGCTTCTGGCTGCGCTCGACGGCTTGCTCCAGCCCACAGGAGCACTTTTCCAGCTGAGTCCAAGTGTGTTTTTAAGAGCGCTCGTGAAACACACACAACCATTAAACCGCTCAGATTCAGCGCCAGAAGATATTTTATCTTTTTTCCGTTGTCCAGAATGTGGGACACAGCCCCTGAACAATATGACTGAATACCTGCTCTGCACGGGCTGTGGAAAAAAGTGGGCAGTCCAGGATGGAATTTATGATTTTCGGGAATCGATCCAATAAAAACATGTCTAGCAATGAACACGTTCTGGTCGAACAAAACAAACTACTACTCGGTCCCATCACGCTTTTGGATTGCAGCGATATCGACACCGCCAGCGCCCATTGGAGACTGGGCCGCGATGCGCGCGTACAAATTCACAAATTCCTCTCCAAGCGAATGGGCGATTTAGGTGGGGTAGAACAAGTTGCCAGTCAAATCCGGCGGGCGCGCAAAGTTCAGGCTGCATTAAAAGTCAAGCTGCAAATTCCCGGATTGAGCGAAACTGTCAAAGCAGCCGTCAGGCTGTATCAGGAATGCCTTTCGACCTGGGCACAGGGTGCGGGGCTGGCAGACTTCCACCACCCATTTCTGGCCGAAATCGTCGATGGCATCCCAACCTGCGCCGACGACTTGGCCACCATCCTGCAAGAGGACGAAGTGGGCTGCCAGACGGGGGTAGTCCGCGAACAAAACGGCTCAGTCATCCTTTGGCATTCCGAAGAAGACTGTGAGGATACCCCAGGCCAACGCTTCGATCAATTACGGCTTTTTCTATTCAAAGCTGCAAACGGACGCAGCGCCTGTGCGTTTATCTATCCCGACCTGCTGCCTGGCCCCAGTTTTGGCTGGCAAGCTAGCGATTTTGCGCAGGCCATCGATACCTTGCATGTCAGGCCGCTGACATTTGAAGATGCCATCCTGCCGAATACACTGGCCTGGCTGAGTTTGTACCTTGGAACCCAGGTTTCACGCAAGGATCTGGCAGAGCTACTTGGCCCTTTCCTGGGTGGTTACTCGTTGACAGCCGTGTATAAAAAAGATGGGCAGGTGAGCGTAGAAAAAGTGGAATATGCCAACGACAAATTAGCCGCCTGTGCACTCGACGCAGGCGCAGGCACAGCGTTATTCCAGACAAACGTCATCCGCGATCTTTCCCTGCCGATCGGCTCAGAAGAACAAACCAGCCCGGAAAACCGGGCCTGGAATGAAAAACGCATGGCGCGTACAGCGCGGTTATTAAAGGTGGTGAAAAAATCAACGACCCCTTTGGAATTGGTTTTTCGCCTGCTACGTTCGCGCCTGGGGGGCACATCGGCCTACTCCAATCGCGATGTAAAAGCTTATCTTGTGTGCCAAATGACAGTGGAAAAAATATCTGTCTGGGTCGGCTCCGGAGCAGCCCTACCTGGCGATCAATTATTCAGATTCGAGGGTTAATGCTCAAGAATTTTTTGGCAGTTGTAAGCGAATAAAGAAGGTGCTCCCGGGTAGTTTTTCCTCATCACAACCCGGGCTTTCAACCCATATCTTGCCATTATGTGCTTTGACGATTCCGGCTGCTATCGCAAGACCTAACCCAGGTCCCCCGCCCTTGAATTTTGTTCTGCCCGATGAGTGCAATTCCACTTTACCCAACTGGAATAATTTTTCAAATATGACCTGCTGATTGGTTAGATCGATGCCAATGCCGGTATCGCGGATATGGATTTCAAGGCAGGGGCCCATCTGCTCATCCGTTACTACGCACCCCCCCAAGCTGATGCTGCCCCCATCTGGAGTGAACTTGATAGCATTAACGATGATGGCATCCAGCGCTTTTTGCAAAAGATCTGGGTCAGCCTGGATAAATGGCAAGCTGTTGACCCCTTCTTCAAACAGGAGCGCTATGTTACGCTCAGCCATCTCGTTTTTGTATTCTTTCTGCACAAGTTGAAGGATCAAGCCAACAATAACAGTTTCCAGGTGCGGCGTAATGGTCTGCCCTTCCAACCGCGCCACGTCAAGCATTGAGTTGACGATCATGTGCAAACGATCTGCTCCTTTTAACACACCATCGACAACCTGGACCAGACTCTCATTTTCTTGAATAGCAGGCGTAGCCTTGAGCATGCCCAGATAGCCCTTCATGACCGTTAGCGGCGTGCGCAGTTCGTGCGCCGTGACCTGGATGAAGGATGATTTATTCTTATCAAGCTTTTCAAGCTTATTATAGGCAATATTGAGTTCTTCAACACGCTGCGCAACCAGCTTCTCCATTAATTCGTTAAAGCGAGTCACTTCGTCGTAAAGGCGCGCATTTTCAAGCGATATGGCGGCTTGCATACCAAACGTGGTCACCAGCAAAAGGTCATCATGGCTGAAATCAGCGACAGCCTGGCGAGTTAGCGAAAGCATGCCAATTACTTTGCTTTTCGAGAATAACGGTACACCCATCCATGAATGGTTAACGAGCAACCAGTCAACCGGTTTCCAGGTGCCCGAAATGGCAACATCCTCGATGATAAGCGCCTCACCGCTTTGGGCGATCCGAGCGTAGGCGCCCTCACTGTCGATTTGACTTAACAAATCATCGGCATATGCATTTTCTGGGAAGCCCATGTGCGCCACAATCCGGGTGGCACCCTGAGTATCTTCCATGACCAGTGCCCCGCGTTCATATGGGATGAGGTTCGCGAGCTGTTTCAAAATTTGCTGAGGCAATTCATCCATTTTCAATAAGGTTGAGAGAGTGCGGGCAACTTTCGAGAGTGTCTCGGCGTCTTTTCGGCGTTCCAATTCATTTGTATAAAGCCTGGCATTATCTTCGGCAGTTTTTTCTGCTGTTTCGGTGGCAATTGCCAATTGCATCTCACGTAATTGAGACTCTTGGAGCAGATGTTCCACTTGCTTCTGCATCAATGTGCGCTGATCGACCAGCATGGTCCGTAAGAGCGCGCTGCTGACCAGGTTGCGGATGCGCACATACACTTCCCATCCTTGCGCATTCATCTCAATCCACAAGAATCCAAACCGGTTTTGAGCCAGGACAAGCGGCATGACGATAGCGGCATAACGCCGGTTTTCGGGTGTTTTTCCGCGAGGAATCAAATAGCCAGTGGCCCATTTTGGCCGGTCAACCGGCACCTGGAAGCCCATATCATCGTACTGCATCATCAGGTGATAATTATCTGAAGGAGGCACCAGTGTGGATTGTGGCGTAACCATACTGGAGTACAACATCACATACAAACGCTCGATGCCCAGCTCCGGAAAATGACGTTGCATAGCTGCGCCGATCTCTTCCATGTTCATCGCGGGAGCCATGGAAAAGCTGAATCTCTGCAAGATTTCCTCTTGCTGTTCCATGCGCAGTCGCTGCAAGGCTTGATGACGTTGAGAAAGTTCCCCGGTCAAAAGGCGCGCTTGTTGGAATAAGTTATCGGCGCGCAAGATCATATTGCGATCACTTAACTCCACCAGCGCATGTTGGCGCAGCGTAGAGATGAGGTTATGCCAGGCAGCTGTATCTTCGCTGTGCGGTATCAGCACAGCGATCAGCTCGGCAATACTCTTCAGGAAAGTCTCTGGCTGCTTTTCATCGTGCATGCTGTTTTGCAAGGCATCCCAAACACATCCACCAGCCTGGATAAAGGCAGCAGCTTGGGGGGATTCGGCGGGCATTTCTACTGATTGCATGAGGTCGAAGAGGACCTGCTCACGTTTGTTTTCGTAAGAACCGATACGATTATTTTTATTCTGTTCGACAACAATTTTTTGGACACTGTCGGGCAAACAACCGCACGACCAGCGCACAACAAACTGAGTAGGCGTGATATTGTTCTCCGGCAATGTTTCCCCACCAATACGGCGCAGAATTAGCTCCACAGCCTGTTTGCCCGTGTCATAAAATGATTGGCGTACCGTGGTTAATGGCACTCCCAGCAAGCGCGCTTCTCGGACATCATCAAAACCAATCAGCCCAATACCGCCTGGCGTCTGGACACCACGTAACTGCAAGGCTTCAAAAGCCCCGATTGCCATGCAGTCATTGGCAGCCACAATTGCATCCACTTTAAGCCTGCGTTCATCCAGCAAAATACGGATAGCAGCACGGCCACTCTCAATGCTAAAATCACCCGGCAGCACAAAGTTTTCATTGTAGGAAATGTTATGCGCTTTAAGTTCTTGTTTATATGCCAAAAAACGTTGTTCAGCTTCCACCTGGTTTTCTGGCCCGCGGATGAAAGCAATATTCTGATAACCGTGTGTATCGAATAAGTGGCTGATAGCTGTACGCATACCACGCAAGTTATCCCCAATCAGGTTCGGAATGCCATCAACCTGTAGAGCATTGACAATCAGGGGAATATGGGAATAATTTTCTAAAAAAAGGCTGATATCACGTGCGTCAAGCTCATACCCAAGGTCGCCAGAAACGATAATACCTGCGAGTTGTTTCGTGCGGGCTATATCGTAAAGCCCATAGGATGGCTGTAGATTTCCAGGAGTAGTGATAGCCGATGGCGTGCCACCCACAAAGCAGATAACATTCAGATCCTGCGCTTCAGCAGCATCAGTAATGCCCACGATAAATTCCAGCCCCCCCATTCGTCCAAGACGCGAAGTAAACACGCCGATAGTTTTACGCTCTTTGGTAGGCTTATTTGTGAGTGCCATTTGATGCCCTTAAACACGCCGGAATGGGGAAATTATAGCTTATTTGGAACATTTATTTGTGGTCCAGATTAAGCCATAGCCGATGAAAAAACCGATGAAAATAATTTGTACCGTATAATTACATAATTATCGTGCCGGAGGCTGCATGCAGGACTATTCCCGAATTGCCCGTAAAATCACTTTCATTCTGTTCATGGCGCAAAGCCTGGCTTCTGCTGGTTTTATTGCTGGAGCCACAATCAGTTCCATTCTTGGGGCAAAGCTAGGCGGAAGCCCAGCCTGGTCCGGAGTGCCTTCAGCAGTATATTTGTTGGGCGGAGCGTTTGCAGCCTCAGCCTGGGGCTATCTTATGGAAATGTTTGGCCGCCGGAATGGTATTGCCCTTGGCCTGGCTACCGGCGCAGCCGGAACGATACTGGTGATTTTCTCAATCAACAATGGGATGCTCATTGGTTTTCTGATGGGAATGCTCCTGATGGGTGTGGCAAATGCCGCGGTTGTGTTGGGTCGTTTTGCTGCCGCCGAAGTCAACCCGCCAGACAGGCGCGGTTCCGCCATTTCAAGCGTGGTACTTGGCGGGACATTTGGCTCGGTCTTTGGACCGCTGATTGTCGGCCCGTCAGGCACACTGGCAAAATCTTTCGGCTTAGACGAGTTATCTGGTGCGTATGCAGCCAGCTTTATATTGTTCGGACTGGCAGCAATCCTGGTTTTTATGACCTTGCGACCCGACCCTCGCGATGTGGGCCGCGAAATGGCAAAGCTCTTCCCCGAATCGGACCACACTGGCCCAGCGCGCTCGATCTGGACAATCCTGCGCCAACCCAAAGCCTTTACCGCGTTAATGGCGATGGTTATCGGCCAGGTGGTGATGGTTGCGGTAATGGTGATCACCTCGCTGCACATGAAAGACAATCACCATGTGCTCACCGATATTTCGACTGTTATTTCGGCACACACCTTTGGGATGTATGCTTTTTCTGTAATCTCAGGCTGGCTCGCTGATAAGTGGGGCCGCGCCCAGGTAATTTTAACCGGGGCTGTAGTCCTTTTACTCGCCTGCGTCAGCGCCCCATTTTCACCGGATGTACTGCCCCTGGCAGTATCCCTCTTTCTCCTGGGCCTGGGCTGGAATTTCTGTTTCGTCGGCGGCTCAACCCTTTTGGCAGACCAACTCTCGCCCACAGAGCGAGCCCGAACTCAAGGGGCGAATGACCTGCTGGTAGGGCTTGCCTCGGCGGCAGCCAGTCTCAGTTCCGGGATCGTCTTTGCAACCCTGGGTTACGGGCTGGTAGCTACCATCAGCGCGGCACTGGCAATTATCCCCATTTTCTTTTCGATCAGAATGCTTTGGAAAGGCTCTCACAGATCAGGCATCCAGGCATAAGTAAGAGGATGGCTTCGCCTTTCCCCTACTTATGCCTTTGGGGAAGTTCTTTTAGGCCCGGATCATGGTGAGCAGCATCATAAATTTTTGTGAAGCCCTGATGGCGTGAGGTTGGTCAGCAGGCAGGATGATAGCCTGACCGGTTATTAACTGGAAGGGCTGTCCGGCAATGAAGACCTCGGCTCCGCCATCCAAAACCTGTACAAGAGCATCAAAGGGCGCGGTATGCTCACTAAGTTCCTGACCGGCATCAAAAGCAAACAAGGTGACATTGCCGGCTTCTGCTTTCGTGATCTGGCGGCTGACGATGGAACCGTCCTGGTAGGCGGCCATCTGGGTAAGCTCAAGTATTTCTGATTTTGGGGCCGTTGACATGGGTTTTATCCTTTCCAATGTGTTATCGCTGTTTGGCAATCATTTCATGCAGACACAAGCCAATCTATATCACAGCCAACTTTTTCCCGACAGATTTGAAAGCTTCCAAACCTTTGTTGAGATCATCCATCGCATGCGCCGCAGAGATCATCACGCGGATCCTGGCCTTGCCCTGGGGAACGGTGGGGAAGCCAAGCGCCATTGCAAACACTCCCGCATCAAAAAGCTCGCGGCTGAACTGCTGGGCAAGCGGCGCCTCGCCGAGCATCACCGGTGTAATGGGTGTTTCACTTACACCAGTGTTAAAACCGAGTATCTTCATTTCTGCCTTAAAATAATTAGCATTGCTCCAAAGCTTATCGACCAGTTGCGTCGAGTCTTCCAGCAGGTCAATTGCAGCCAGACAGGCTGCCGCATCCGGTACTGTGACTGCCGATGAGAACAGAAAGGGTCGTCCGCGTTGGCGCAGCCACTCGATGATAACTGCCTTCCCGGCCACCACGCCGCCCACCACGCCAAAAGCCTTTGACAGCGTGCCTACTTCAATATCCACCTTACCATGCAGCCCAAAATGATCGACAATTCCTCGCCCGCCTTTACCCAAGACACCTTCGCCGTGGGCATCATCCACCATCAACAAAAGATCGTATTTGCTGGCGACCTCGTAAATAGCAGGCAATGGAGCAATATCACCGTCCATACTGAAAACACCATCCGTGACAATCAACGCACGGCGAAATTGGCCCAAATTCGCCTTGATTTGACCATCCAACGAGCCGGGATCGTTATGTTCATAGGCAATAATCTTCGCGCCTGAAAGACGGCAACCATCGATAATGCTGGCATGGTTCAGGCGATCCGAGAAGATGACATCTTCCTTGCCCACCAGTGCCGGGATAGTCGCCAAATTGGCAGTAAATCCGCTTTGGAAAGTAATCGCGGCTTCAACGCCCTTGAAGGCTGCCAGGCGCTTTTCCAACTCAACATGCAAGCTCATTGTCCCGGCAATAGAACGCACCGCCGCTGGGCCGACGCCCATTGCATCAGTGGCATTTTTCGCGGCAGTAACGATAGCCGGATGGTTAGCCAATCCAAGATAATTGTTCGAGCAAAAATTGAGCACTCTTTTTCCATCCACCAGCAGCCAGGCCCCCTGCGGTGATTCGATGGTACGAATGCGGTTATATAGACCAGCCTGCTTCAGGTCGTCGAGTTCCTGGGTAATCCAATCCGTTTTAGACATGCAAATCTCCTAACAAGAGAGTATGGGATAACAAAGCTGTACATCTGGAAATGGCGTATGGCTTACGCCTCAATCTAACCATCGGGCTGACCTTCAGCAAGAAGACCCATTTCAGCCAGGGCTGCCATTACCCTGGTTTGCGCGCCTGGATGAATAACCACGGTCGTGGGGCCAAGTATCTCACCCAGGAACCGACCAGCTTTCGAGGCGCGCAGTTCGGTCAACACATCCGGCCTGGATACTTTCAAAACAGCCAGATTTTCCACGCGCGCTTCGGTACCGTTCTGTTCCCAGCGTCGCAGCGCCTTCTCAAACGGCGGCGGAAGTGGGGCAGCAGTGTGTTTACGCAGCATGCCTAGCAAGTGTTCTGCTTTCAAGCTCTGCTCGCTGGCACGTTTTAGCGTTCCGGCTTTCACACGATAATGATACTCCAGATCCTTTTGATCTTCCAATTCACAGAAACGGGCAATCTGGTAGCGGATGGCTCGCGACATCGTGCGCGGAACAATGATTTTCCCCTGGGAGGTAACTGTCAGTTTCGCAGCCTGGTCAGATTTCGAAGGTGAAGCGCCGGATGCGTTGGGCTCGACGTGCACCCGAAAGGCCGTCGGATCTGCGCCTTCTTCAGGCGCAGCCAGATCAAGCAACCCCAGCCAGTGCAACGGCGCGCTGATGATATAACGGATCAAAGCCCCATCGATTTCGTCCCAATTGGAAAACCCACGTAAAAAGACACCATCAGCCTCGCGCTTGATGAACCAGGAGTCGTAGTCGCCTGCGGGGCGCTGGTAATCGGGGTACCTTGTCTTTATTTCGCGAACAAAAGCCGGCAAGCTCCACCATTGCCCATCCGGGATTGGCTCAAGCAGGCTCAGTAAAAACTCGCGCGTCACCAACGGCTGGTTGCTCCAACCTCCTTCAAAGATTAGTCCAGGCAATTGGCGCAATTCGTTGAAGCTTTCGCTGGATTGCCAGCCTTTTCGCAAAATAGCCAGGGCTTTTTCTTGCGGGGCTTCAAGGAAGGATTTAACCGCCTGGGGGTTTACTGCGGATGAATTGACTAAACCCGAGGCAATTAATAATTCCTGCAGTACCGCTATAGGAATGCGCATTCTGGGCGGCTCCACCCCCATTCTTTGCGAGGCCAGATAACTACAGATGTCATCCAGTATCCGGTCACTGGCCAGAAAAAGCACGGATTTTTCAGACGGGGAGGCTGGTCTTCCCAGCGCTTCAGCATCTACATTCATTGAAATTGGGACACTGGAAGAATGGGAAATTTCGAGGTCTGGCTGATAAGCGTCTAAGGCTTCATCCCTGACGACGGTTGGAAACATCCCGCCAAAATCCAATGCCATGAATAAATCATCCGGGATGAAGGCAAATTCCTGCGGGCCTTTTTCCCCATTGAAAAACGCTTTTGCCAACAGACCACGATACCAGAGTATTTCAGCGGCAGAACTGGGCTGCAGATGAGGCTGTTCCCGATCGCGTTTTGCGGAACCCATCTCGCGCAACTCTCCAAAACGACGAGCGAAAGCCACCCAGGGCAATCGTCCTTTTTCAACCACAAGGGCCGCGAGCGCAGAACGGCCTTCCTTTGGCAGCGTGGAAACTACCTCTTCGAGTAGCTCCGCATCACATAGGCTTTCGGCCAGTTCAATAGCTGCCTCAGCCTGATCCGATGAGGTCAGCTCGAAGCCCCACAGCGAGGCAACGATGCGCAAAAAACCGATATCATTGGATGGGAGGGTTTGGGCAAGTGAAGGCATAGGCTTTGGTTGGGTGGCAGCGCAATATTTGTAGCCGGCAGTACAGCATTGCTTTCTCAGTAAGAGTAGGTTTTATCCACACACAACTCGCAGGACACCTGGCAGAATCTCGAAATTTAAACCCTTAATATTGCTGCCGAAACTGGTAAAAACTTCTCCATCTGCATGGATATATAAGGGGCGGTCAGCCTGGATAGAGAAAGCCCTGCATACTCCCATCTTGACCTGTGGGAAGCGCGCATGTGTTCCCTGCATAAATTCGGGGATCAGGCGGAACATAGTCAGACGACCACATTTTTTTACCACTGCATAGTTAAAGATGCCATCATCTACTTTCGCTTCAGGGGATATCAAAAAACCACCCCCCTCGCGCCCTCCATTACATAGAGTGAACATGAGCGCATTTTCTTCCCATTTCTCGCCGTCGCTTTCCAATTTCAGCAAAGCCGGGTCATGGTTTAATAGAACGGTCTGGATCACAGCAATGAGATACATCAAAACACCACGTACAATCGAAAGTTTGTGGGAACGGATTGTGACGATAGCATCAAAGCCGACGCCCACAGTATTATCGAAATATTCCTTGCGCCCGTTCTCATCGGTCATCAGTCCCACATCCACAAGACTCGCCGGGCTTGTAAGCGCATGCATCAAGGCACGGTCAGCTTCGAGCGGGATGCCAATAGCGTGCGCAAAGTCATTACCAGAGCCTACCGGCACGACACCCAGGATTGGTCGCTTCTCTGCTGGGATCTGCATCAGGCCATTAACAACTTCATGCACCGTACCATCACCACCTAGAGCAATCACAATATCATAGCCATCCAGGGCAGCTTGCCTTGCCAATTCGGTAGCATGCGTCGGGTAGACGGTTCCACTCCAGTCAGCATCACCATATTCGACGATGATTGGGCGCAGGTCATTGGCAATGCGCCAGGCAACACCCATATCTGCCATTGGATTCAAGATTAGCTTTACTTTACGAAGCATGATTTCCACCTTTTGGAAAACTGAGAAAGGCGTTGGGAACTTGAATATCGCGTTGCTCTGGTATATTCATTCACAAGAATTAGCCAATAATAAAAATACTGGCAGTGTTATTAAAACACAGGCGTGCGATGAAGGTTATTTAGTGTTTACGATTTCGCCACTACTGATTTCTGCAACCAGGAAAGTGCCACGCGCCTGCCGCTTCGTACGATAGAGAGCCTCGTCAGCGGCGCGCAGCAGGTCCGAGGCAGCCATGGCATGGGTCGGGAAAATTGCAATTCCACCGGATACGGTCAGACAGAGTTTCGATCCATCTGGTAGTGAAAATTCAAAACCAGACATACGCTCCCTGATGTGCTGCGCCACCAATTTGGCGGCTTCCAAATTGGTTTCCGGAAGAATCATCAAAAGTTCGTCGCCACCGTACCTCGCCAGAAAATCGCTGGCGCGCTGCTGCTTAGACATAAATTGCGCATACTGGTGCAAAATTTGATCACCAGTGGAATGTCCATACGTGTCGTTTATTGCTTTAAACCCATCGAGATCCATCATGAGGACTGCAAACAGGTGTCCATAGCGATATGAACGTTTAACATCATCTTCAAGTCGCGCATCCAGAGCGCGACGATTTGGCAGGCCAGTCAGGGCATCACTCATGGCCAGGTTGGCCACCGCTTCATGCAGACGGGCATTCATAATTGTCAGGGCAGCCTGATCAGCCAACAAACCGAGCAAGCGAAGTTCCGAATGGCGAAACCCGCCCGTCGACCAGCGAGACATGTTCATCACCCCGATAACGGTTTCACTCATCATCAGCGGAATGCCAACGATGCTCCCTGACCAACCCGAGGATGTATTCTTAAACAAGGAATGCTTGGTCAAATCATCTACGACAATGATTTTCCGGGTTTGCGCAACCGTATAAGTGAGACCATCCGGTCGGGGTAATGAGTGCAGCTGGTTCCGGTTACCAACTGAGTCAAGCGAAGCGCCAAACTTTAGCTCGCCATCCTGATACAAAAATATATGCGCATCGCGAGCATTTTTAATCAGACCCAGGGCTTCTGTCACAATTGCTTCAAGTACCACCTGCATTTGCAAGCTTGATGTCAAATTGTATGAAATGCGCTTAAGCGCATTCAACTCCTCGGCTTGCTGTTGGATAATGGCTACCAGGTTATGGTGATTCGTAATATTCGAGAACAACCTGGCAGTTGCACGAGCATTTTCTTCGGTCTTCTCGTCACTGCGTGCCAATTCCAGCAATAAATCTAGAGTCCGTAAAATTAGCTCACGCTGTTCCACGGAGTATTGACCACGCTCCAATTTGCGACGCGCAACCTGCATCAGTTCTTGGCGAGATTTATCCATAAGTTTAGGAAATTTGAAAGGCGTTTTATAATAGAGTTATCAAGTGAAATCGTTCACAAGAGTATGTTAAAATGAATACGACTTTCCCGTGCAGAGACCGAGATTGTCCCGCCTGCCTCTTGCTTTTCGTGAGGCAAATCAGATCAATAACTACTGCTATGGAGAACAGCATGCCTGCTACCAAACACATTGCAGCTACACCGCTCCAACCCCGCCGAAGAGCCATTATTATCGGTTCTGCAAAGGGATTGGGAGCAGCTCTGGCCCACCGCCTTGCCCGCGAAGGCTATTCGCTCGGGTTGGTTGACCGGGATAGCGATCGGCTAAATAAAATTTGCAGCGAAATTAACGCAATGAACGGCAAATCCCAAGCCTTACCTTATGTTCATGATGTTATATCATATAACGAAATTCCGGTCCTACTTCAAAAGGTAATGATCGATCTGGGTGGTTTGGATTTGTTTATCTACAATGCTGGTATTTTACTACCCACCACGCCCACAACCTATGAATTTGAGAAAGATCTCATGATGATGGAAGTAAATGCCCTGGGTGCGCTGGCCTGGTTTAACGCTGTTGCGCCCATTTTTCAATCTCTGCGTTCCGGCCAGATTGTTGGCATCTCTTCTGTTGCTGCTGACAGAGGTCGGGTGGGGAATCCGGGCTATAATGCTTCCAAAGCCGCGCTGGCTACATACATTGAAGCTATGCGCAATCGCTTGACCCGGCACGGCGTACACGTCCTCACAGTCAAACCCGGTTTCATGGATACTGATATGCTCAAAGACTCAGCGCGCACGTTCTGGGTCGTCTCCCCTGAACAGGCAGCAGGTGATATTTGGAAAGCGCTAAAAACACGCAAACAGACGATTTACACTCTGGGCCGGTGGGGGCTGGTCATGTGGGTCATCAAACATATTCCGTCGGTAATATTCCGGCGTTTATCATTCTAGCGAAAATGGAGAGAGGGTCGACCAGAAACCTTGTAAAAAACAGCCCTCAATATGAAAATTATGTCTAAAACCACACTTCCTTACGAACGCCTTGAGTATCTCGAAAATTACGGCCACTCGCTCCGAGCGGCATCCTACCGGTATAGACCGGAAACCGTTGATGATATTGGAACTGTTTTCAAATACGCCAAACAAAATGGTCTAAAAGTCACCTTGCGGGGGGCTGGCCGCTCGTACAATGATGCTGCTCTCAACAGCGCTGGAATTGTAATGGATATGACCGGGATGAATAAAATCATCGACTGGAACCCCGAAACAGGCCTGATTAGCGCCGAACCTGGAGTTACGCTCGAACAACTCTGGCATACCGTCCTGCCCGATGGTTGGTGGCCGCCAGTTGTCTCTGGTACCATGACAACCACATTGGGCGGATGTCTGGGGATGAATATCCACGGAAAAAATAATTACAAAATGGGTCCCATTGGCGAACACGTACAGGAATTTACCGCGCTGCTTCCCAGCGGAGCCGAGATCACCTGTTCTCCGACCAAAAACGGCGACCTCTTCTACGCCTTGATCAGTGGAATGGGGATGCTGGGTGTATTCACATCCATCACCCTTAAGATGAAGAAAATGTATTCTGGCTTTTTACAGGTGCGCGCTTACGCCGTACCCAACCTGCAGGCGCATCTCAAAGCAATTTTGGAAGATGCCCCTGAATATGATTATACCGTGGGATGGCTGGATGCAACCACATCTGGCAGCGGTCTCGGGCGTGGGCAGCTCCATGTAGCAAAATATCTACATGAGGGCGATGATCCTGAACCGAAGAAAACAATGCAGGTGCAATACCAGACGTTGCCAGCCACCATGTTTGGCGTATTTCCAAAATCCAGCATCCATTATTTCATGGCCCCGTTCATTATCAATCCGGGTGTCCAGTTGGTGAATACAGCAAAATATGTCGCCAGCCTGCGCGAAGGCAATTATCGCCAATCACACGCCGCGTTTCACTTTTTGTTGGATTACGTTCCCAACTGGGAACTGGCTTACGGTGCAGGCGGACTGATCCAATACCAATCTTTCCTGCCAAAAGAGACGGCCGAAAACACCTGGAAGGAGTTACTCTCACTCTCCCAGAAACGTGGTATGCCCTCGTTTCTGGGCGTGAGCAAACGACACCGCCCCGATAAGTTCCTTCTTACACACGCCGTCGACGGTTTCTCACTCGCGTTGGATTTCAAAGTTACCAACAGCAATCGCGAGCGTATGCACACTATGCTGGAAGAATTCGACAGAATCGTGATCGGCGCCGGCGGCCGTTTTTATTTTGCCAAGAATAGCGAAACAACACCCGAAACAGCCCTCCAGTTTCTTGGAGAAGAGACCGTGGCGCGCTTTAAAGCGCTCAAACAGCGCACAGATCCAAATAACCTACTCGAATCTGACTTATATCGCCGCCTTTTTGGAAGGTAAAATTCTTGGGGTAGCCTCCTCTTTTTATCGGTAGGTTTTTTTGTTTACCCGCATAGTGTTAGCCAGGCCTGAAGAAAAGCCTTCTTATCTATTCTTACGATAAAACTGTAGGCTGTGATAAGCAGTTCTGAACCTTTTGGCAATGCCAGAATTTCAAAATCATTGAAACAAATATTTGACTTTTTATGGCAAAATTAGTACACTAAAGTTCGGATAAACTCATTGATTTTTTTTGGAGGAAACATGACCGCTCAGTATCAGCTCATTATGCACTCTGGACCAACCCCTGGCAAAATCTTTCCAATGGAAGGTGATGTCATCACAATTGGCCGAGAATCTGAGAATGGCATCGTCATCAATGATGCCGAAGTATCACGGAAGCATACTCAGTTTGTCTTTCAAGGCGGCAAATTCGTCGTTACTGACCTGGGTTCGACAAATGGAACCTTTGTCAACGGTCAACGCCTGACCGGACAGCATGTTTTACAGCCAGGCGAAGTCATCTCACTCGGTGAGCAGATCAATCTGCTCTTCGAGTCGGTTTCCCAGGTTGACCCGAACGCCACGATACTGTCATCCGGACACTCGCCAGCCGCCATGCCGCGGGTAGCAGCCATCCCGGCGCCGGTAGCCCGGCCCGTATACCAGCCTGTTGCGCAGCCAATCTATGCCGGGCAGGTTCCAGGAGGACCCAGCCCAATGGCTGCCGCCCCTGCCAAATCTGGTAATTCCCGTATAGCCCTGATCATCGTCGGCGTGGTCGTGCTCTGTGTGATCTGCAGTTGCGCTGGCTTATTGTGGTATATCGATCAGAATGCGCTATGGTGTAACTTCCTGCCATTCTTGTTCCCCACGGGATGTGGCGGTTAAGGGAATTTTTTCTTCGCAGTTCCCGGTAATTAGTAAAAGACCTCCAGGCTGGAGGTCTTTTACTAATTACCGGGAACTATTTTTTTTAATTCAAGTAAGCTGTTGACAGCCCAGATCTTGGTTTCAGCGCTCCCATAATATCCGGCCAGCAGGCTGGCATCGCCCGAAACCAGCAAACTCTCGATCTGCTGGTTTAACATGGAATCCGGTCGGCGCAGAAAATCGGCCACTATGTTGCGCTGGCGCATCTTGGATGCGTCCGGAAGCCAGGCGTATAGGAAGTAAGCCGAAGGATCCATCTCAGATTGATATCGACGAACAGCATCGTAAAAAGCAACTGTCAGGCGTAGATCGGTTCGAGCTGATTCTTCCAGACTTTGATTTTGCAAGAACATGATAAAGTTTTGTTCAAGTTGTTCCAATGAGATCGCAAAACGCGCCTGTAAAGCGACATCCAGAGCGTCGGCTTCGGAACCGGATGGCGTGGGCTGAATGTCACGATAAAAGCTGCTGAAGTTGTCCCAGCCGAAGGTTATGACCATATAGTTAATTAGCGCAGCGGCTTCAGCATAACCAAGCTCATGCTGTGAAAGGTAAAACGAATCGGCCAGTTGACGCAGAGGGATATACCAGCCCAGACCGAAAAGCGCAGCGGCGCGAGGCAGGATAGGTTCTACTTTGAAGTGTCCATCGCTCAAGTAGACAGCCAGTCCTTCCTGTAAAATAGATGGGCGTAGACTGCCACCCAGCTGGCCATCCAGCCAGTGAACCATTTCGTGGTGTGTGACTTGCTGTGTAGTGCTTCCCGCATAATTTTGGTGTAGATACGTTACATAAATGCCATCTGAGGTGAAGCCGCCATGACCAAGGGTTCGCGGCAAAAAAGTAACCGGTATTTTTCGGTTATTTTTTGCGCCGAGGCGGCCTTCCACATCAGCGGCCTGGGCTATCAGCATTGCCTTAAGCAATTCCAGATCTTTTTCAGCGTCAGTTCCACTGATGTAATGAATAACACAGCAATCCGTGTCCACCGATTTCCACCCGGCACCTGGTTCCGGGAGTGGCACATCTTTCGTGGGGCGCAGGGTAATTTTTTCATTCCAACTGGTAAGACCAGGCAGCAGGGAAAAAGTGAATGTGTAATCGCCAGGCACCAATTCACGAGTATCCCACACCCAGTAGAATGTGGCTTGATTGCGTCCACCCAATCCAAAGGCTGCAAAGTTTTCTTCCGCCAAATCTTTCTCTGCCAGGGTGATCCGCAGCCTGCTGCCGGATGGTTGGGTAATAGCAGGGGCGAACACTTCAAAACTAACTTGATCGCCCACATATAGCAGCCCGTCAGGATGGGTTACAACGCTCAGAGGTGTGCTCGTTTTCCGCGGTCCAAACAAACCGTACGGCGCGATACTGGTGCAGGCGGTCAGAATGAGCAGGATGGCAATGATAACTTTGCGGATGGGATTCTTAGAATCAGGGTTCATAATAGGTAGATCTATTTTACCCTCAGATTTGATGCCGTAGATTTTGTAGATTCTTGCAGAGAGGTGTATAAATAGCTAGAAAAGTAGACGTTTCTGCGCAGCCAAATGGATTTTTTCATGAGGACATGATGAACAATTCAAATGATTCACCCCAGTGGAATCCGTCTGCCAAGTTAATTGTCAGCTTGACATTCGTGGCAATTGTTGCAGGGTTGCTTGTCAAGTTTCAGGGAATTCTACCACCACTGATTATCATGATTCTTCTGGCATATCTATTTAACCCTATCGCAGATTTTCTCTCCAGGAAACTACATATTCCATGGAAAACAGCCGTTACACTGGTCTATTTATTGGCGGTGATTGGTCTGATTGGCCTGTTAACCCTGGGCGGCGTGAGCCTGGCGCAGCAAGCGCAGAATCTGATCAAGGTTATCCAGGATAGCATCCAAAACATACCCATCCTTTTTAATAATATATCTGGGCGCGAAGTCAATATCGGCCCTTTCTTATTAGACCTGCGTACAGTTGATTTAGGAGTATTGGGTCAACAACTAATTGGCAGTATCGAACCATTACTTGGGCGCACAGGCACAATGGTTGGAACCGTTGCTAGCGGGGCAGCCAATTTTCTTGGTTGGACTCTATTTGTTCTATTGGTATCTTACTTCGTTCTGATCGAGAGCGATGGCCTGTGGCGAGGTATTCTTCAATTTAATATCCCCGGCTATCTTTATGACCTTGAACAAATGGGAAAGAATCTCACCCAAATCTGGAACGCCTTTTTACGCGGGCAGCTGATCGTTATGACATTGGCTGCATTCATTTACACCATCATGTTAAGTGTAATGGGGGTAAATTATGCCCTGGGGTTGGCTTTGCTGGCCGGGTTGGCTCGTTTTGTACCTTACGTTGGTCCATTCATTTTGTGGGTTATCCTGGCCCTGGTGTCATACTTCCAGGAATTCAAACTTTTCGGACTGGAACCCTGGGCTTACGCGCTTATCATTGTTGGGTTTTCGTGGTTGATTGATGGAATTACAGATAATCTCATCATGCCGCGAATCATGGCTTCAGCGCTAAAAGTTCATCCAGCGGCTGTATTAGTCGCAGCCATTGTAGCTATGGACCTGCTGGGTATACTCGGCGTAATTATCGCTGCTCCCATGCTGGCCACCCTGCAGCTGGTTGGACGTTATTTTACGCGAAAACTTTTTGATCTTGACCCATGGAAAGGGTTAGAAGAAACGCCACCCCAACCGCCAATCAGGCAACAAATCAGCGCAGGATTGGGTTTAATTCGCAAAAAATTGAAATTAGGCTAAACTCGGTCTGTGAATTATGCTGTGAGTGCTATATAATGGATAAAATTATCTAAGGAGATTAAAATGCCCAAAAGTCCTGAACCTACAACCGAAACCCTGGCTGAGACCGAGAATTACCTGGTCTGGAAAGCCGAAGAACCAGATGGCGAAACCACGTTCCATGTCGAACTCGGCAACGTAACCGTTCACTTTTTCAAAGAAGAATGGGACGAGTTCCTCGAACTGGTTCGCGCTTTGGAATAATTCTTTTTCAGGGGCAGGTCTTTGACCTGCCCCTGACGTTTTTTGACCACCGACAATACCGTCAAAATGATAAAAAATGCCATTACCGATGTACCCGGCATCGAAGTCGGTCAAGCCCAGGATTTCGAGGCGCTGACCGGCGTTAGCGTTATTGTATGCCGCAAAGGGGCAGTTGGGGGCGTAGACCAACGCGGCGGTGCGCCTGGCACGCGTGAAACTGATTTGCTCAATCCCATCAATCTCATCGAAAAAGTTCATGCGATCGTGCTAGCCGGCGGATCTGCCTTTGGCCTGGATGCGGCCAGCGGTGTGATGAAATACCTTGAGGAACAAAATATTGGGTTTGACGTGGGCGTTGCCCGCGTTCCAATTGTTCCATCTGCAATTTTGTTTGATTTATCCCTGGGACGCGCCGATGTGCGCCCTTCACCCGAAATGGGCTATCACGCCGCAGCCATCGCCAACACTGGAAGACCAATCGAAGGTAACGCCGGAGCTGGGACGGGGGCCTCCGTCGGAAAACTATTCGGTAACGCCGGAGCAATGAAAAGTGGTATCGGAACCGCCTCCATTGACATAGGCGGCGGAATCATTATCGGAGCAATCGCCGCTGTTAACGCTTACGGGGACGTAATTGACCCAAAAACAGGCGAAATCATCGCCGGAGCGCGATCTACACGATTGGGGCCGCTTTGCCTGGGAGCCCCTGGTTATTTCGCCGATACAATGGCCACGCTAAAAACATTCGCCGGACGCATGATTGAGGGATTTTCCATGCGCTCAAATACCGTTATCGGCGTGGTAGCCACCAATGCCCGCTTGAGCAAACCTGAAGCAAATAAAATGGCGCAGATGGCACAAGATGGCATCGCGCGCGCGATCCGACCTGCCCACACGATGCTGGATGGTGACACTATTTTTGCTCTGGCAACCGGACAAAAAAAAGCCGACGTAAGTCTTATCGGCGCATTTGCTGCTGAAGCATTTGCCCAAGCCTGCGTCAGAGCAGTTCAGGCTGCCAAGAGTGCAGGCGGATTACCCGGGCTTGGTGACCAATAACCGGGAGCTTCCATCCACGCCAGTGTGCGCTGAGGGACAAGCCCGGCAGCACGTATGGCATCATTTAGGGACCCAGTCGGATATTCAAACACCAGGCTGCGGGATTGCTGAAGAACTCGCTGACCATGCGCAAGAAGCGAGGTCATAATATCAGCGTCCGGTTGGACAGGCAAGGCGGCCCATAATTGGTCGGAGTGGCCGATTGAGCGCTGGCAACCGAACACACCCTCAAGCTGTCCGTTACGATAAGCTGACCATTGAAGAGTATTCACATCGACCATGAGGCGGTAAATGGCGCTGACAATTCCAGGTTTGAATAAATTCCAGTTTTGAGAGTTGTACCAATCCAGTTCGGGAGGATAAGCGCGAGCCAACCATTCACGCTGGAGTGGCCAATCACGCGCAAAGCGCGGCATAATCTGGATTAACGCAGACGGCGCATGCGCCGTCTGCGTTAATCCAGATGGCGCATGCCAGGTTGTGCGCCGCGTGCGCTCCACAAACCCAAGCTCTGTATATAACTGTATGGCTCCCAGATTATCATCGCGAACATGTAACCAGATGGCCTGAGCGTGTTTCTCGCGCGCCCGTTTCATTGCGGCAACTGTTAATTGGTGCGCAATGCCCTGGCGACGAAAATCGGGATGGGTAGCCACATTTGCAATCAGGAAAATCTTTTTTCCATGCCTGGAAAAAGGAATCAAGCTAACATTCCCCACAACCCGACCTTTTTTTTCCCAAACAAAGCCTGAGAGCGGCAATGAAACTGTCTCGATAACCCGCGGCGCCCAGTTAAGAAAGCTAGAATCAACCCCATTACGGCGCATCTGAGCAATATAAGAACGGCCTTCTGGATCGAGCGTCGATGAAAAACACAGCTCAATCAAATCTGCAACAGCCGGCAGGTCCCGAAGCACGTTCAGCGGGCGCATGTATCCAAGGGCCTGGGCGTTTTTTTGAGTCAACGCGAACAATGATGCGGTCATCCTATCTATTATATTCTTTTTCGAAGATGCGTGTTCGTCTATCCACGAGAAGCAAATTACGTTTACAATAGTCATCATGAAAATGAATTTTCACCACCAAGCATGAAAATGTGCTATAAGAGGCGCAACCCGACTAACACAAAGGTCGTTTACTTCTTGGTGCCACGAGCCTGAACAATAGTCTGACCTGGATGTCTGCAGGCACCGCCGATTGTTGCCACCGTTAGGTGAGCA
>CAZHWV010000025.1:0-9769 GCA_964536185.1 uncultured Anaerolinea sp.
TACCTTTAAGTTGACGCAATTTTGCACTGCCCCAATTTAATGAGAAGATACAATTTATATACTATTTTACCGCAACATGCAACCGAGAAAACGGAGGAGGGCTCTCCGAATTACGCATTTAGCCAACAAGAATGATGCGGCTAACCGCCCCGGCTGGCACCAGGAGCTCTGTGTTTCCTTGCCAGACAGGCTATAATACTTTTATTCTCTCTGTTGAAATATAACTGCTACTCTCAGGAATTGCCATGAGCCTTAGCCCCCAAGACTTCGTCGCCAAATGGAAGCGCGTTACTTCGCGCGAGCGCCAGACTGTCCAGGAACACTTTCTGGATCTGTGCGCGCACGCTGACCAACCTGTACAACGCGCGGCCCACCTGGCTCGACCTGGCGCATAAGCGCCTGGATGCCGCCGTTTTTGATGCCTACGGTTGGACGCATGACCTGAGCGATGAACAAATCCTGGAAAGACTGCTGGCGCTCAATTTACAAAGAGCGTAAAATAGAAACAGAGAAAGGAAGTTTTATGAGTGTCCATCCAATTACATTGAGCTTGCCGAAAAGTATCTACAACCGCCTGCGCAAGCGCGCGGAAAAATCACGCCGCAGTGTTGAGATGGAGTTGCTGGATGTGGTGGCAGCGGCCATTCCCGCCAGCGAAGAACTCCCCGAACTCCTGGCTGCCGCTGTGGCTGATTTGGAATTATTAGATGACGATGCGCTCTGGCGCGCAGCCCGCACCCGGCTTGACTCTGAGCAGAGTGCCCAAATGGAAACACTGCATATCAAACGCCAGAGTGAAGGCCTGAGTGCGGTTGAAGAACAAACTTTGAGCGGACTTGTCTTCCGTTACGAGCGCAGTATGCTCGTGCGCGCGCAAGCCGCCGCCTTACTAAAAGCGCGTGGGCATGACGTTTCAAGCTTGCTGCACCCTGCATGAGCGAAGCGCGTATACCAAAGGCCCTGCGCCAAAAGATCGCTGACGACGCCAGGCATCGCTGCGGTTACTGCCTGACTTCGGAGTTTATCGTTGGCGCACCGATGGAGATCGACCACCTGATCCCATTATCATTTGGGGGACCCACAGAAGAGAGTAATTTGTGGCTGGCTTGCCCGCTATGCAATGAACATAAATCGGATCGCATTGCGGCGCTGGACCCACAAACCGGTGCGACCGTACGCTTGTTCAATCCGCGCCTGGAGAACTGGAGCGATCACTTTGCCTGGAGTGAAAGTGCAGATCGAATTCTTGGAGTAACTCCAACCGGTCGGTCCACCGTTATCGCATTAAATCTAAACCGTCCATCCCTGGTACGCGCCAGACAGGCCTGGGTACGGGTTGGTTGGCACCCGCCCGAGGAATAGCGGAAATGGTCATCCGGTATCCCAACATTTGACCCAAAAAATGGAGTATCAGACTTCCGAAGTCTCCGTCCTACCTGGCTTGACCTGGCGCATAAGCGCCTGGATGCTGCCGTCTTTGCCGCCTATGGCTGGCCACATGACCTGAGCGATGAACAAATCCTGGAAAGACTGCTGGCGCTCAATTTGCAGCGGGCCGGAAAAGCGGCAGCCTGAAGTGCGAGAACCGCCAGACCGCCAGCCCAAAGAAACCCAGCGCGTAGGCCAGCAAGACCAGCGCTGGCAGCCAGGCGGACTCCAATCCCAGGCCGCGAATGAGAATATTCTGATATCCAATCATGGCCCACGTGGAGGGCATGAACCGCCCAATGGCAGCAAATGCCTCGCCGCTGACTTCCAGCGGGAACCAGGTTCCACCCAGGGCGGAAAAGATGAACATGGCCAGCATCGAGAAGAGGATCACCTGAGAGTCATCCTTGACCAGCACGCCAATGAGAAGCCCCATCGACGCAATCCACAGCCCGAGCGCCAGAGAAATCAGCAGCACACCGAATGGCTCGCGGGCGTAGTTCACCCCCAGCGCCAGTTGGCCAAAGACGACAAGCAGCAGCTCCTGGATGAAGACCAGGGCGAACATCGCCAGCAGGTGCCCGGCGATAATCTGCCACGGGCGCAGCGAAGTAGAGATCATCCGCTGCAGGGTGCGGGTCTTGCGTTCCTGGACCAAAATTTGTCCGGAGGTCACCAGCCCAAAGATGGCGAACTGCACCAGAATGCCCGGTGAAGCCTGGTTGAAGGGATTGTTGCCATACCAGGCCTGCTCTGGCTCGGCGACGGCCATTTCCACCTTGACCAGGCTGGCGCTGTCGGTTTCCGTCCAGGCCTGGGATGCGGCGCTGAAGGACGGCGCGAATTCGGCGGGATTGGCGGCTGTTTCGGCGCTCAGCCGCGCGATTTCGACTGCGCTGATCAGGTGCGTGACGGGGGTGCGCAAACTTTGAAACAGGGATTGGCCTTGCGGGGTGTTCAGGTCGGCGATGAGCGTTAACTGGCCAGCCCCGGCCTGGACCTGTTGGCTGTAACCGGCGGGCACGACCAAAGCCCCGGCGATTTCGCCCTTGCGCAGCGAGTCGCTTACCGCTTCGGGGGCCAGTTCCGCCAAAATAACGGAATCAGATTTCGAGAGCAGGTCGAACAGCTGGGTGGCGAGCAATCCGCCCGGGTCGTTGTTCACCCAGCCAAGCCGCAGGCGGCTATCGGTGGAAGCATCTGTTTCGCCGCCGCTGTTGTAGGCAAATCCCATAAAAAGTGTGAAAAAGATGGGCATGGCGACGAGGAACAACAAGGATTTTTTATCGCGCAGGACTTGGGTCAGGTCTTTGAGGCAAATATCCAGGATTTTCATGGTGTTTTCTCCTGCGGCGCAGCCTTGGTGCGCCGCAACAATGCAATTATGCAAAGCGCTTGCGGAACATTCCCGCGCCGATGGCGAACATGATCAGGCCCATGGCAACCAGCGCGATGAAAGGCGCAATCAGATCGCTGGCGGGCTGCCCGGCCAGGGTCATTTTCCAGGCTTTGAGCACCCAGCCCTGCGGCGTGAAATTGCCGATGGCGTTGAACGACTCGGGCATGGGAATGTTTGCTGTAAACAGGCCGCTGAGCATACCCAGCCCGGTCAGCGCGCCACCAAAGACTGGCCCGGCCTGTTTGCTGGTCTTGAGCAGCGAGACAAGCAGCACTGCCAGCCCGACCGAGGCGAACATTTGGCCGAGGAAGCCGAGCGCAATGGAGGCGGGTTCGCCCCAGTTGATCTGGAAGAGATAGCGCCCGGCAGCCAGCATAACCAGTCCCTGAATAACTACAGTCAGGAAGACGGCCACAAATTTGCCGGTCAGGATGATGGTGCGATCGGTGGGCGTGGTGAACAGGCGCGCCAGCGTGCCTTCTTCGGCTTCTTGCAAAATGGACTGCATGGCGTAGGCGCTGGTAAAGAACGAGAAGAAAATCATCTGCCCGGCCATGACAAACCCCATCATATTTTGCAACTGGTTGGAACTCTCGCCGCTGACGGCGGGTGAAACGGTTACGAGCGAGGCTTTTTCCGGAGTATGGAACAGGGCGCGCTGGAAATCGGCATACCAGGTCGAATACCGTTCGAACAATGCCGGAACCGTGTTTGGGTCGAGTGTTTTTCCGTTGGCCTGCAAACGCGTGTTGATCGTTTTGTAGGCCACCCCGCCTCCAGCCACGCCGTCCAACAGGGCTGTGACCATGTCGCGCACGACTGTTGGCCCAATCGTCAGGGTCGGGTCCTGCAAAATCGTGATCGGCGCGCGGACATCCCCGGCAAAATATTCGGCGGTGAACGACTCGGGGACGATGACCGCCACGCCGATCTCCTGGGCATCCAGGGCGGCGCGCGCCGAGGCTTCGTCCGGATAATCGGCGGAAGTGATCCACGACTGGACGCTTTCATCAAAAAACATACTCCGGATACTCTCGCCAAGCGGCGTTTTGAGCGGGGAGCCGGCGGGCAGCGCATCTGCGTTGACCACGCCGACTTTGATGGCGGTCATGCTCACGTCGCCGCTGGTCATCCCGCCAAAAGCAAAATACATCAGCCCGGTTATCAGCAGCGGCGCAAAAAGGGTCATCCCGATCAGGAACATGTTGCGGGAGGAGCGCTTCAGATCATTTAGAGCAATATCGAGGATTTTCATGTCTTTCTCCCACGGATAAGGCAATATGGAATATTCCGTATCACGTATTCTACAAACAAATCAATCGCGCAAGGCCCTGCCCGTCAGGTGTAGGAAGACCATCTCCAGGTTCGGTTCCTGGATGTCCACGCCGATAATGCGAACGCCCCTTTGCGAGGCTGCTTCAAACAAGCGGGGCAGGACGTGATTGGAGTCATCCACCAAAACGGTCACCTTACTACCCTGGGCATCGATGCTCGCCACGCCATCAACGGCCTGCCACGCCCCGAGCAGTCTCTCAGCCTCGGTGTTGAGCGTCAGGTCGAGCCGGGCCTGCCCGCCGACGAGTTTGATCAGTTCAGCATGCGTGCCGCTGGCGATGATCTTGCCCTTGTCCATGATCGCAATGGTATTAGAAAGCTCGGCAGCTTCTTCCATGTAGTGCGTGGTGTAAAGCACGGTCATCCCCTGGCGGTTGAGTTCTTTGACGTTATCAAGAATGTAGCGGCGCGACTGCGGATCGATGCCCACGGTTGGCTCATCCATGATGACCACATCCGGCTTGTGGAGCAGCGCCGCGCCGATGTTGACCCTCCGTTTCATGCCGCCCGAAAACTTGGCGATGGTATCTTTCTGGCGGGCGGTCAGCCCGATAATTTCGAGCACTTCAGCCACCCGCGATTTCAACGCCGCGCCGCGCAGGCCAACCATCTTGCCCCAGAAATCCAGGTTCTCGCGCGCTGAAAGGTCGGGGTAAAGGGCAATATCCTGTGGAACGACGCCCAGGCTGGCTTTCGCGGCTTGCGGTTCACGTGCCAGCGAATGGCCCATGATGAAGGCTTCGCCATCGGATGGCGCAATCAGCCCGGAAAGCATCGAGATGGTAGTCGATTTTCCGGCCCCATTGGGTCCCAGCAGGCTGAATATCTGCCCGGCCTGCACCTGAAAGGTGACGCCCTGCACGGCCTGCAAGTCGCCATACGATTTCTTGAGATTTTTGACTTCGATTGCGTTCATATTCCATTCCTTTTCTCCGCTGCCTTCGCGGGCAGGGGGCAGAAGCGTTCAGATGTATTACAGCCATGCCTTTGCTGGGCGCAATAGTTTTGAAAACGGTATCGAGCAGGCGCTGCTCTGCAGAATATTCTCAATTCTCTGATCTTGACCTCAGTATACAAACCTGCCAGCCGCGCTCCAATTGTGCCTTTGGGTAAAAGGACACTGTCCTTTCGTACACTGTCCACATGGACAATGACACTGCCGCCATTCTGGTATACAATTTAATCATTATGAAAACCAATCCATCCCCCGACCTTCCACAGGTGGACCGTGACTCGCGCTTGTTCATGATTTTCCTGACGCTGGTCGTGACGGGTATCTATATCGTTACGCTGGTCAATGTGCCAGCCACCCGGCAGCCGGGCATCCTCGTCCCTCTGACCCTGCTGACCAGCCTTCATGTTTTCCTGCACTGGCAGCTCGAAAAAATCACCGAGCATTCATCTGCAACCTTTTGGTACATCGCTGGTCAGGGCATACTTGCACTGATCATTGCCTGGCTGGCTTCGAACATGGGCATGGCCTCCGCATTATTCCTGGGGCTGTTGGGCGAAGCGATTGGGCTGTTGGGACTCACCCGGCGCGGCTTTATGGCGGCAGCTTATCTTCTGCTCCTGCTTATCGTCAGCCTGGTACAATTTTCGGGCGGGGGATCTGCCAACCTGTTCATTTTGGGCACCCTCCCAATGGTGATATTCGTTGTCATCTATGTCACCCTCTACATGCGCCAGAATGACGCTCGCGAACAGGCTCAAAAACTGGCCGCCGAGCTTGAAATCGCCAACCACCAACTTGCTGAATATGCCGCCCAGGTCGAAGATCTGACCATCGCCAACGAACGCCAGCGCATGGCGCGCGAGCTCCACGATACCCTTTCGCAGGGTCTGGCCGGGATTATTCTCCAGCTTGAAGCCATCGAAGCCCACCTGGCCGGCAGCCGTCTCGAAAAAGCCCAAAATATCATCGCCAACGCCAAACTCCAGGCGCGTGCCACCCTCGCCAATGCCCGCGCGGCTATTGATGATCTACGGAAAACTTCCCTGGATGATTTTGACTCGGCGCTGCGCCTTGAAATCTCTCGTTTTATCGCTGCCACCGCCATCCCCTGCGTTTACCAGGCGGAACAGAACGCTGCGCTGCCCGCTCCAGTTAAAGAAACAATCATCAGGGCCGTGGCTGAGGGACTCACCAACGTCGCCCGCCATGCCCATGCCTCTGAGGCCAGAGTGAGTTTGATCGCCAGCCCATCCGCCATCGAAATAAAAATCCAAGACAACGGCGCTGGTTTCGACCCAGCGATGACCCCATCCGGCCACTACGGCCTGCTCGGGCTGCGCGAACGGATTCGGCTCGTTAACGGCAGCTTCGATATCCATAGCGAAACCGGCAAGGGCACAACCTTGAAAATTAACCTGCCGCTATGATCAAACTCATCATCGCTGATGACCATCTCATCATCCGCCAGGGCCTGCAGCTGATCCTCGAAACCGAAGACGATTTCGAAATCCTGGGCGAAGCCTGTGACGGCGCCGAAGCTCTGCGCCTGTGCGCGGAATTATCGCCCAACGTGGTCCTGATGGATTTACGCATGCCCGGCATGGACGGTCTGACCGCCATCGAAAAGCTGCATGCCACTCATCCCCAAATTGGCGTCGTCATCCTGACCACTTTCAACGAAGACGACCTGATGCTGCGCGGATTGCAGGCTGGCGCGCGCGGTTACCTGCTTAAAGATACCGACCGCGCCGCGCTGTTCGACACCATCCGCGCCGCCGCGCGTGGCGAAACTCTGCTCAAACCCGAGATCATGGCTCGGGTACTCACCCATGCTGGGGCGGGAGCGGTCAGCCAGCATACCGGAGCAACCGCAGTCTCCTCTGCTCTGACCGATCGTGAGAAAGAAGTCCTATCCGCCGTGGCCCGGGGTGAACGCAGCAAAGAAGTCGCCGCCCACCTGGGCATCTCCGAACGGACGGTAAAAGCGCATTTGGCCAGTATTTACAACAAACTCGGCGTTGATTCCCGCGCCGCAGCCATTGCCAACGCTGCGCAAAAGGGATGGTTGCCATAAGGCGCACAGCGGCGAAACAAATCCCTGCTAACGCCATTTCCAGGTCGCGAGGCGGCAAATCTGGTTCAGGTAAGTACCTTTACAGGTAACTACTCAGCCACAGGGCAATGGAACAGCGAAAATCAGTCAAACCTGTGACAATCCGCGTTCTATTTCGATAGAAACTTAAACAGCCTGAGTAGTAACTCAATTCCGTGAGTAAATACAGGGAAAATTATTCGACTCTATGGAGGACTGAATGGATCATGTTGTTTATCTCGATGCCCAGGCCAAAGAGCTGGAAAACCTGCTCTCCGGCCAAAAAACAATGATCATTCGCGGCGCAACCGGGCGCAAAATCCCGCATGGCCGTGTCAACGCCGGGGATGTGCTCTACTTGATCAACAATAACGCCGAGGGAATGGTGCGTTCCAGGGCGCTGGTCTCGGCTGCGATTCATTCGCCGAAAATGAGCGCGGATGAATCGCGCGCGCTCGTGCTCCAGCACCAGGCCAAGCTTTGCCTGAGTGCAGCACAAATGGCGCGTTGGGCCGGGAAACGCTATCTGGTGCTGATTGAAGTCGCGGGGGTCGAATCTGTGACCCCGTTTGCAATCGATAAAAGCAATTTTGGCAACATGGATGACTGGCTCCCGGTCGAAACGATCGAATCTGTCAGAAAATGAGCCTGTTCCCGCCCACTAACCGCGAGCTGGATAGGATGAAGATAGGCGCTGGGTGGGTGCCGCGATGAGCCGTCGCGCCAGCTTTGTCCCCTACCGACCCAAGACCATTCTCAACAAACAGAAACGCGCTGATCACTGGTTCTGGACGCGATACAGTGCCTATCCTTATACCGGCTGCCAGCATGGCTGTCAGTTCTGCTACTGCCGCGAACAAAAATTCTCCCCTTATGCTGATCCAAATGACTTCGCCTACGTGATCAAGGTCAAGGAGAACGCCGCGACGCTGCTGCGCCAGGCGCTCAGCCGCAGCCGTGTGGACCTGGTTTTCACCGCAGATTACCAGCCCGCCGAACGCAAATTTGGGATTTCGCGCCAGATGCTCGAAGTCTGCCGCGACCTGGGTTTTCCGGTCTTTGTTCTGGAACGTTCGCCGCTCGTCCTGCGCGATCTCGACTTGCTGACAGAGATCAATTCGCGCGCTCCCTCGGTGGTGGCTTTCAGCTTGATCAGCACACCGGATTCCCCCAACTATGCCCGAGTCCGCCGGATGGAGCACCTCGCCCCTGCGCCCGAAAAGCGTTTTGCTGCCATGGAAGCCTTTGCCAGGGCGGGCATACTGACCGGCACCTGCTTTATGCCCATCCTGCCTGGGCTGTGTGATGATCAGGCCAACCTCGAGAATGTCGTGCGCTGGACCGCCGATCACGGCGGCAAGTTCGTTTTGGCCAGCAGCCTGACGCTGGCCGACCAGCAGAAGAGTTACTTTTTCAAGGTGTTGGCTGAGCACGCTCCTGACCTGTTGGAACGCTACCAGAGCCTCTACGCGCCAGCCAGCTATGCCCCGCGCGACTATCCCTGGCCCAAGATAGCTTTGCGCCTGCGCGAGCTGTGCGCGAAATATGGCCTGCGCGACCGTATCCCGCGCCCGATTATCCCAGGCGACAAGCGCTCGCTCAACAAGCGCATCGTCGAGCGGCTGGCTGGCCAGGTTTATGGAATGGAGATCGATCAAGAAAGCAGCCAGCGTATCTGGGCCTACCGCAAGGCCGCCTGGGCGATAGAAGATTTAGAGCAGGATATTGGCTTGATTTACCAGACCATGGGGCTGAAGGGTTTACAGGCCATTCCGGATATTGGCTTGCCGCTGGGAGAGCCCATCGAAAAGATGATCTCTGAAGAAAAAATATAAATAACCCTTTCGGACATGCGTCGGTTATAATGGAAGCTATGGAAGAACGATTGCAGAAAATTATGGCTCAGGCTGGGCTTGGTTCCCGGCGAGATTGTGAAGAATTTATTCTTGCTGGACGTGTACGCGTCAATGGCACAGTGGCGGTGATTGGCCAGAAGGCTGATCCGGTCGCGGATAAAATCAGCCTGGACATGCGTCTGATCAAACCGGCAGAACAGAAAGTCTACATTGCTTTGCACAAGCCGAAATATGTTCTCTCGACGGTCGACGCTGAGCAGGGCGATTCGCGCCAGACTGTGCGCGATCTGGTAGCGGTCAGCGAGCGATTATATCCCGTTGGGCGGCTGGATTTTGAGAGCGAAGGCCTGGTGTTAATGACCAATGATGGTGAATTGGCCCAAAAATTAACCCACCCATCGCACGGCCATTCGAAGGAATACCGGGTTTTGCTGGCGCGCCAACCGGACGCCGAGCAAATCGCCACCTGGCAGCGCGGCGTGGTCCTGGAAGATGGCTATAAAACCCAACGTGCAGATGTGCGAACCGAGTCGTTGGCGGGTAAGGGTGCCTGGCTGCGCATCGTTATGCGCGAAGGTCGTAAGCGCCAGATCCGTGAAATTGGCGCGATGTTGGCCCTGCCTGTGGTGCGCATCGTCCGCGTGCGGATTGGATCTTTACTCCTGGGTGGCCTGAAACCGTCGGAGTGGCGTTATCTGACTCCC
>CAZHWV010000025.1:9779-37603 GCA_964536185.1 uncultured Anaerolinea sp.
CGAGGAGATCAAGGCGCTCAAAGAGGATCGACCCGGCCTGGCGCCTTTCCCGGATATGACCCGGAAATCACCGCTGAAAGGTCGCCCGAAGATGGTCAGAAGGGTTCCCGGACGGATGGATCAGGCAGGCGAAAGAGAAAAGACCCCCGGACGGACGGCCCCGCCAGGCAGCCGGGAAAAAGCCCCCGGGCGGACAGCCCCGCCAGGCGGAAGAGAAAAAGCCCCCGGGCGGACAGCCCCGCCAGGCGGAAGAGAAAAAGCCCCCGGACGGACAGCCCCGCCAGGCGGAAGAGAAAAAGCCCCCGGACGGACGGCTCCGCCAGACGGAAGAGAAAAAGCCCCCGGACGGACAGGTCCGCCGGGCAGTCGAGGAAAAGCGCCTGGTCGGACGCGTCCACCCGGCGGGACGGCCCCTGACCGCTCCCGTTCATCTGGCGCAACGGGCCGGCCCAGCGAACGTCACGAACAGCCCAAGGGTGTTCGCCGTCCGGCAATCAGAAAACCAAAATAAAAAAACGGCCTCGCGAGAGGCCGTTTTGTATCAGGAGCGAATATCAACGATTTCTTTGACCACCGGGCCAATGGCTTCTTTGACCTCATCGAGCATCAAGCCTTTGACCTTGAAGGTGACAATCTTCAATCTCGGATTTTCACTGGTGAACTGCCCGAAGGCGATGAAATTGCCTTTCTTCGCCGCAATAGCTTCGGTGATATTGGCAAGTTGGCCAGGCTGGTCCTCGATCAGGGCAGTCACGCGTACACCGGCTTCGCGCGCGCCGAGCAGTTCAAGAAATACCTTGAAAAGGTCGGTTTCGGTGATGATGCCGATGACATAACCATCGCGCATAACCGGCAGCCCACCGATCTTGTTGTCGGCCATGATGCGCGCGGCCTGCTCGATGGGGGTGTCTTCGGTGATGGTCATCACATTGCTGGACATCACATGGGAAACCGTCACTTTGCTGAGCAGGTAATTCATTTCCCAAATGCTCAACGTGGTCACCGGGGAAGGTGAAGCATTCAGCAGGTCCTTATCGGAGACGATACCCGCCAGTTTGCCATCTTTGACAACCGGCGCGCGACGGATGTGCTCCTTTTTCATAAGATTAAGGGCTTCGGTTATGGGCATATCCGGGGAGAAGGTGATTACAGGTTTTGACATTCTTTCGCCGACGAGCATTGCAGCCTCCTTGAACTCGAAAATAATATTGCATAAATTATATCGTCAATTTGGCCCATGTTTTTTCCAGGCCCAATCTGCTCTGCCGATTCCTTATTCAAAAATCATTTAGGGTAAAGCGCCTCCTCGAAGGGTTAATCTCAAGATATTTCAGCCTACGGCATTAATTTGAACAACCAGTCGATGGAATATGCCCCGGCGTAGGCAAACATTAACATTTTGACGATTTTGCCAAGAATACACCAGGTTAAAAAAGTACGGAGCGGCATTTTTAAGGCGCCGGCGGCAACCCCACCCAAATCAAAAAAAGGGTTGGGGACGGCCGCCAGCACGAAAATGGTGGCGGGGCCATACTTATGGATATACGGGCGGATCTTGTCGTAAATATTGCCGCGCTCAATGACGGCCTGGCCACTATAACCGGCCATGTAGCCCGAAAGCTCACCGAGCGCGCCGCCTACGCCAGCGACAATCCCAATGATCAAAGGATTGAAAGAGGCAAGCCCGCCCATCGCAAAAACCACTGCCACTCCCGGAGCCGGCAGGATGACGGTGGCATTTGCCAGGATCGAGATGACGAAAATTCCAGGATAACCGAAGGCGGCCAGCTCAGCGGCTTTGTCGCGAATGCTAAATATTCCTACGCTGATCGCGATGACTGCCAGTAAGCTGATAATCCGAAGGATCGTTGTGCGCTGCCCGGCTGTCATGCAGGCTTAGGCGCTCTCGGTAATCGTGATCGAGTTAATTTTTACACCGGGATATTCCGGACGCCCGGGGTCGCGTTCGGGGATGGATAAAAGCACGTCCATGCCGCTGGTTATTTGACCGAAGACGGAGTGTTTATTATCCAGGTGCGGGGTGGGCACGTGGGTGATGAAAAATTGCGAGCCGTTCGTGCCCGGACCAGCGTTGGCCATCGAGAGAATGCCCGGCTTATTGTGGCGCAGGCTGGGCTCGAACTCGTCGTTGAAACGATAGCCCGGACCGCCGCGACCAGTCCCGGTCGGATCGCCGCCCTGGGCCATGAAATCGGGAATAACGCGATGGAAAATTGTGCCATCATAATACCCTTCGCGAGCCAGGAAGACGAAGTTGTTGACTGTCCGGGGGGTTTTATTCGCGAATAATTCAATGACCATATCGCCCTTGTCGGTGGATATGGTCGCGCTGTATTTTATCTTGGGGTCGATAATCATTTCGGGTGGGGTAGACCATTGTTTGGGTGCCATTATTTTCTCCTCTGGTGATTGTTTGGATGAATTACCTTAACATCTCTTCGATTCGCGCAGCGACCATATCGAGCGCAGCCGTGTTAAAGCCACCTTCGGGGATGATCACATCCGCATAGCGCTTGGATGGTTCGACGAATTCGAGATGCATGGGTCGGACAGTCTTCATATACTGTTTTATCACTGATTCTGGTGTGCGCCCGCGCTCACTCATATCTCTCTGCAGGCGGCGGATGAAACGCAGGTCAGAATCTGTATCCACAAAAATCTTTAAATCAAAGAGTGGGCGCAGTTCTGGCTCGGCATAGATCAAAATCCCTTCGACCACAATGACGCGGTGCGGGGTGATTGGGATGGTTTTTTCTGTCCGGCTGTGGGTAGAAAAATCATAAACCGGTAGGTCGACCGGATTGCCAGCCCTCAATTGTTTTACGTGCTTGATCAGATATTCAGTATCCAGTGAATTGGGATGATCAAAATTCACTTCCGCTTTTTGCACGGGGGGTAAGCCGCTCAAGTCTTTGTAATAAGCGTCATGCGGCAGGTAGGCAATCCGATCCGGGCCAACCCGGTTTAAAAGTTCCTGGGCAACGGTGGTCTTGCCGGAGCCGGAACCTCCAGCGATACCAATGATGAGGGGATCGTGGTTAGACGTCATAGGCGGATTATACCTGTTCTCATCTTCTCGCGGGTGTAAAGGCGCTGGATGTTCAAATCCCGGTCATGTAGGCCAGCGCAACAGTACCTGGTCCGACATGAATGCCAACCACAGGGCTTAAATCGGCGATGAGGGTTTCAACCGGGTGAAGCAGCTGGCTGGCTTTTTCCAATATATTTTGGGAATCTTCGTAAGCATTGGCATGCACACTGGCCAGGCGGATGGAGCTTTTTCCTGCGCATTTTTCTTCTACCAGTTCAACCATGCGGTTGAGGGCCTTACTTTTGGTGCGAACGCGTTCCAGAGATTCGATTTTCCCCTCGTGCATATATAAAATGGGTTTTGTGCCCAGCGCGGTCCCCAGAAAACGTTGGGCTCCGCCGATCCGCCCGCCACGGTGTAAAAATTCCAAGGTGTCGACCATGAAAAATACACCCGAATTAAGGCGAGCCTGTTCGGCAGCCTGGAGACAATCGGCGAGGCTGGCCCCGTTCGCCGCAGCGCGCGCAGCAGTCAACACCTGAAAACCCATCGCCAACGTGGTCGTTTGGCTGTCGAAGATTTCCACATTAGATCCCACGGGGAGTAAGGCCCGCGCCTGGGTTGCAGCCTGGAAGGTGCCGGAAAGTTTTGAAGATATGAAAATACCCAAAATGTCAAAATCCTGGGCGAGCAGGGCGTTCATCACCACCTGGATTTTCCCAACGGAGGGTTGGGAAGTGCTTGGTAGAACTTTGGCTATTTTGAGCCGCTCATAAAACTCACGCGGCTCAATCGAAACCCCATCTTCGAACGTTTCCTGGCCCCAGATCACTTCCAACGGTACACCGGAGATGCCCAATTGTTTCATTAGTTCGTCCGGGAGCCTTGCGGTGCTGTCTGTCAAAATTGCGACTTTTTTCATTTCTGATCCTTGTTGAAATATGATGCCGAATTATAGTTCATGAAGCCAATAAAAAGAGCGTTCCGAGTCGGAACGCTCTTCGCGCAGCAGCTAATTTACAGGCCAGCGATATATGCCAGACCCAGCGTGCCTGGCCCGGTATGTGAGCCGACTACCGGGCTAACGCTGGTAAAGATCGATTCGACCGGATTGATGATTTTTGTTGCCCGATCGAGCAGGTCTTTGCCTTCCTCTGGCGCGTTGGCGTGTAAGCAGGCTAACCTGATCGATGTCTTTCCCGCGGTTTGCTCGGTGATGATATCGACCAGGCGGTCGACAGCTTTATTTTTTGTGCGGATGCGTTCCAGGGCTTCCACTTTCCCGTCCTGCAGCGCGAGAATTGGTTTGAGGTTGAGGGCCGTCCCCAATAAACGCTGGGCGCCGCCAATCCGTCCACCGCGATGCAAGAATTCGAGGGTATCCACCACAAAATAAACCCCTGTACATTCCCGCGCCTTTTCCGCCAGTTTTTTGCATTCGCTAAATGAGGCGCCATCTTGAGCGGCGCGGGCGGCAGCCAGGACCTGGAAGCCCATGGCCATGGCGGTCGAGTTGCTATCCAGGATTTCAATTTTTTCCTGGCCATTGGCCAGCGCTTCGCGTCCTTGAATGGCAGATTGAATTGTGCCGGATAGTTTGGCGGAAATAAATATGCCCAGAACCTGATAGTCCTGGGCGAGCAGGCTGGCGAAGGCTGTTTGCATATTGATGACAGATGCTTGCGAGGTGGTCGGCATGACCTTGGCGGTACCCAGGCGTTGGTAAAATTCATCCGGTTGAATGGTGACCCCGTCCTCGTAAGTCTGGTCGCCCCAAATAAGCACCTGGGGGATGACGGTGATCTTGTACTGTTCCACGTATTCCTTTGGTAGATACGCGGTGCTGTCGGTGATAATTGCGATTTTTGCCAAGTATTTTCTCCCAGACCAGGTATTTAATTGTTTGCTAAAACCCATGGCCGGGTAGATAGTTGCGATATACCAAATTTGGTCGAAAAAGTCTTACTTTGCCTGGGTCCGGCTCGCCGAAAACGACCATCATTTTGGACATGGTATAATATTTTGATGTGTTTTTAGAAATTATTGTTTTTTCTTAAGGAGTAGGCTTTGGCTTTTAATCCAATCAACTGGCTTCTCGGCTTGTTTTCATTAGACATCGGAATCGACCTGGGCACAGCCAACACATTGGTATATGTCAGGAATAAAGGCATTGTGATCAATGAGCCTTCCTGGGTAACCATTGAAAAGCGTTCGCGAGAACCGCTGGCGGTGGGCCAGAAAGCCAAGGATATGATGGGACGCACCGCGGGGAATATCATTACCCTGCGCCCGGTGCGCGATGGGGTTATTTCCGAATTTGATGTCACCCAGGTAATGTTGACCTATTTTATCGGTCAAGTGCACGAGCAAAGTATAGTGCCACTGCCTCGCCCGCGAGTAGTCATCGGGATTCCGGCGGGTGTGACCGAGGTGGAAAAGCGCGCCGTATACGATGCGGCCATGTCTGCAGGCGCGCGCGAAGCCTTTCTGATTGAGGAACCCATCGCGGCGGCGCTGGGAGCGGGTTTGCCCGTCAGTGATGTAAAAGGGTCGATGGTGGTGGACATTGGCGGGGGGACAACTGAAGTAGCTGTGGTGGCGATGGGCGGGGTGATTGTGTCCCGATCTTTGCGTGTAGCTGGCGATGAGATGGATCAGGATGTTGTCCAGTACATTCGAAATAAGTATAATTTGCTGATCGGCGAAGGCGTGGCTGAGCAGATCAAGATAAAAATCGGTTCTGCTTATCCCTTGCCCCAGGAAAAGACCACCGAAGCTCGTGGCCGCAATCTTGTCAATGGTCTGCCTGAATCCATCGAAGTTTCTTCGGTTGAAGTGCGCGATGCGCTTTCCGGCTCGGTGCAGGTGATCGTTGATACGATCCGCGATGCGCTCGATGAAGTGCCGCCTGAGGTGGTTGCCGACTTGATGGATACGGGGATTTGCCTGGCAGGCGGCGGCGCATTATTACAGGGGTTGGCGGACCGCCTGGCAGATGAACTTAATCTGCGCGTCTGGCAGGCAGAAGACCCGCTGACCTGTGTGGCCCGCGGGACAGGCGTTGTCTTGAATGATTTTGAAAATATGCGTCATTACCTGGTTGGTCTGGAGCGTGGCTCGACCCGTCACGCTGGCTGATCTGCAGGTGGTGGTTGCGATTTAAATAACGAACCTTAATTATGAGAAATTCCATTTCCCGTACAATCCAAACTACGATTCTCTTTTTGTTCGTGGCTGGTATTATCGCTCTGGCGTTGAGCGGTTCCCTTGGTTTTATTTCGGATAGATTTAATGCTCTACTCGTTTCGGCGCAGTCCTGGATATTTACGCGCTTTGTTGTCATTCAGGATTTTTTTACTGTTCCGCGTGACGTAGTCGCCTTGCGCCAGCGTAATGCAGAACTGGAGACGGAAGTATCCCGTTTGCAGGCCCAGGTCGTGCAACTGCAAAATAGCGTTTCTGAAGCCGACGCGCTGGCAGCCCTGGTCAATTTCTCCCGCTCCAACCCTGAAAATGCCTATACGGCGGCCTCCGTGATCGGGCGTGACCCCAGTCCCTTTTTGCGCTATGTAATTATTGATAAAGGCTCTAATGAAGGCTTGCGCCGGGGTATGCCGGTGGTGACTGACCAGGGTTTGGTCGGGCGTGTAGATGCTGTCATCAACAGCGCCGCGCGGATCCAATTGATCACGGATACCTCTTCGGCGGTCAATATCCGCCTTGAAAAGGCCAAGAAGGAAGCCATTCTCACCGGAACTGTATCGGGGGATCTGATGTTGGATCTCGTGCCTCAAGATGTAACCATCGAGCCTGGTGACCTGGTGTTGACTTCGGGACTCGGCGGAGGGTTTCCGGCTGATTTGATCGTTGGCCAGGTGCTGAATGCCCGCAAGCGCGATGCAGATCTATTCCAACAGGCTGTCATTCAACCCGTGGTCGATTTTACCAAGTTGAAGATCGTGTTAGTCATTACCGATTTTCGCCCGGTGGATATTACTCCGCTCATCCCCGTCCCCTGATATGAAAAACCTGATAGCGATCCCGGTCCTGGCCCTGGCCTTCATGCTCCAGACAGCTGTTTTCAGCCGGATTACACTTTTCTCTGGCGCGGCTGACCTCATCCTGCTTATCTTGATCACCTGGGCATTGCAAGAGCAGGTCCAATCTGCATGGCATTGGGCGGCTTTGGCCGGGTTGATGGCCTCATTTGTTTCCGGTTTGCCGCCCCTGACGCTGCTCGGAGCTTACCTGTTGGCAGTCATCCTGGCCCGCTATGTCTTACGCCAGATCTGGCAAACTCCCCTTCTCGCGCTGTTTACGGTCACGTTTTTTGCGACCATGCTTTTGCATTTGATCACTTATTTGACGCTTTCCCTGCGTGGTACCGGCCTGCCCTTCGCTGACACCCTGGCCTTAATTACCCTGCCCAGTGTGTTATTAAATTTCCTACTGGCGCTCCCCATCCATTCTTTCATTCGTGATCTGGCATTGTGGGTGTACCCTGTGGAGGATATGGTATGAATTCCCCGATTAATTCGCCTCTGAGGATCGACCCGTGGCGTATATTTACATTTTATGCTGTGCTTGTGTTGGGATTTTCTGTTTTGGTGGCCCAGCTTTTAAATTTGCAGGTACTCCAATATCAAACCCGCCTGGCCCAGTCGGATGAAAACCGGACCCGCGAAATCAGCGTTCCGCCTCTGCGTGGCATTATTTATGATCGCCATGGGACAATTCTGGCGCGCAACGCTGCTTCTTACAACGTGATTATTACCCCGGCCGATCTGCCGAATGATTCGGCTGATATTCAACAAGTCTATCGCGAACTATCCGCGTTGACCGGTGTGCCGGTCAATAATGGTACGCTGGAAGATGCCAAGCTTGTCTCAGCTTGCGTGCCCGGACCGGGCATTACCCAATGGGTGGAACTTCAGAACAGCCTGGCCCCATATAGCTCGGTAAAAATTCAATGTAATGTCAGCGAGGAAAACGCGCGTGTCGTTCGCGAAAAAGCAATGGATTGGCCGGGGGTGGGCGTGGAGATCGAACCTATCCGTGAATACCCGACTGGTTCTTTGACCTCGGATGTGATCGGATTTCTTGGTCCCATCCCGGCTCGCGATGAAGCGTTGTATGTCCAGCAGGGTTTTTTGCCAAATCGCGACAAGGTGGGTTATTCGGGCGTCGAAGCTTATTTTCAAGACATATTGGCCGGAAAACCAGGCACGCGTGTGGTCGAACGCGATGTGGCCGGGCAGGAACTGCGCAATCTGGCCCCGCCGGTTCCGCCCGAATCTGGGAATAATTTGATTACCACGATTGATACGCGTTTACAAAAAGCCGCTGATGCGGCCTTGATGGGTGAAATTAATTTTTGGAACTCTTATTTTGGCCGTATTCGCATTACCACCGGCGCGGTGATCGCCATGAATCCCAAGACTGGGGAAATTTTGGCGATGGTATCTTTTCCGACTTATGAAAACAATCGCATGGCGCGCTTTATCCCGGCCTACTATTATAACCAGCTGGTGGAGGACCCGGCCAAGCCAATGCTGAACCATGCTGTCTCTGACCAATTTCCACCCGGATCGGTTTTTAAACTTTCCACGGCCACAGGCGCACTCAATGAAGGGGTGGTCAGCCTGGATCAGATCATCGAGGCTCCCGGGCAGCTTATCTTGACTGAGTCTTTTTCGCCAAACGATCCTGGTCGTGAACGTCCCTTTGTTGATTGGAATGAAGCCGGTTTTGGTACGATTGATTTTTTACATTGCATTGCGTATTCGAGCAATGTATGTTTCTATAAGTTGGGTGGCGGTTACAAAACAGAAATTAAGCAGGGCCTGGGGATCGAACGCTTGCGGGAATATGCGCGCGCATTGGGCTATGACCAGAAATCGAATATTGAATTACTTGGAGAAGCTCCGGGACTGATCCCTTCGCCACAATGGAAGCGTATTAACCGTGGCGAGAACTGGTCGACTGGCGACACTTATATTGCCAGCGTTGGCCAGGGTTACGTGCTCTCCACACCCTTGCAAGTATTGTTGTCAGCCGCGACGATTGCGAATGATGGCAAGCATGTCCAACCCACCCTGGTTCGCGAGATCACCGATAGCACCGGCCAGCCGCTGATTATCTGGCGTGATATGGATGGTAATCTCTACCAGCAGTGCGACGTCAAAAGTAAAGATGGCCAATTGATCGCCGGCTGGTGTGATACTGGCTTTGATATTTCAAACCAAATTTTGTATAATATTTGCCAGGGCACCAATGCGCTGGATGAACCCGTTTCGGGCTGGTGCGGTACCGATGAAAATGGTCAGGCTATTTTTCATGAAGGCGCCTGGCAAATCTCACCCTTCGTCGGTCACAATAAGTGGGATATTACCATCGATGCGATCATTAATGATTACCAGTGTGATGGTCCTTACTGTACGGCGACTGGTCAAAAAAAGACTGTCCGACCCGACGTGGTTCAGAAAATCCAGGAAGGCATGCGCCTGGCGGTAACATCTGACCCGACCGGTACGCTAAATGCTGTTTTTAGCGGGCGCACCCAGGAGTTTACGACGCCGTTCGCAATTCCAGTGGCTGGCAAGACTGGCACGGCGGAGTATTGTGACAACGTTGCCCAGGAGCAAAATCGCTGCACGTTTGGCTCCTGGCCAACCCATTCGTGGACAGTCGTTTATGGGCCATACGAGGATCCGGAAATTGTGGTCGTGGCCTTTTGCTACAATGGCGGTGAAGGCGCCAGTGTGGCCGCGCCAATCGTTCGCAAAGTAATGCAAGCCTATTTCGAGTTAAAGGCCATTGATACGGCTCAACAGGGTACTGCGCCGTAAGGGTGTGCTATAATTTTGACTTGCGAAATGATGAATGATTCTTCTCTTGTCCAGATAAAAGGAATCCGTGATGGGCTGATGGTATCGCTTGGCGATGCCGGTTGGCCTGTTGTTCAGCGCGCCTTGCTTGAGCGGATTGAGCAACAACCCGCGTTTTTTCAAGGAGCGCGGCTGGCTCTGGATGTAGGCAACCAGACCCTGAAAACTGCGGAACTCTCCAGCTTGCGCGATAGGCTCTCTGAATACGGGATTATGCTCTGGGCAATCCTGAGTATTTCACCCGTTACCGAAAATACAGCCCAGATATTGGGCCTGGCCACCCGCATCTCCAAGCCACGCCCACAAGAAACGCATGCGGTAAAAAAGAGCGACGACGAAACTGCGCTGTGGGTGAACAAAACGCTGCGATCAGGAACCCGGACTGAATCTCCCGGGCACATTGTTGTTTTCGGTGACGTAAACTCGGGAGCGGAAGTAATTGCTGGCGGCAGTGTTATTGTCTGGGGACGCTTACGAGGCGTGGTTCAAGCTGGTGTGAATGGCAATCTTTCGGCAGTGGTTTGCGCGCTGGATTTATCGCCCACGCAACTGCGTATTGCCGGGCAAATTGCGGTCGCTCCAGAACGGCGTGGCAAACCCCTGCCCGAAATTGTGAGAATTAAAGATGGTCAGCTGCAGGCTGAGACATGGACCCCAGGTTAATGTGGAGTAGACGATGAGCGCAAACGTGATCACTGTGACCTCTGGCAAGGGGGGGGTGGGCAAGACCACCACCGTTGCCAATATTGCTGTAGCCCTCGCCTCGGACGGAAAAAAAGTAGTGTGTATCGATGGCGATATCGGCTTGCGTAACCTGGATGTGGTCATGGGCCTTGAAAATCGTATTGTTTACGATATTGTCGATATCATTGAAGGGCGCTGCCGTATCCGCCAGGCGATGATCCGCGACAAACGTTTGCCAGAGCTTTTCCTGATCCCGGCAGCCCAAACCCGCGACAAAAATGCTGTTTCGCCGAGCGATATGGTGCGCCTGTGTGATGAACTGCGCGCTGAGGTCGATTGGATTTTGATCGATTCACCGGCTGGGATTGAACGCGGTTTTCGCAACTCGATCGCTGCAGCTGACAAGATCCTGATTGTTACCAACCCGGAAATGTCGGCTGTTCGCGATGCAGACCGGGTCATCGGCCTGCTCGAGGCGGAAGAAAAAAACGCTCCCTCATTAATCATTAACCGGCTGAATCCGAACCTGGTCAAGCGTGGAGACATGCTTTCTGTGGATGATGTTTATGATTTACTGCGAATTGATGTGATCGGGATTGTTCCTGAGGATGAAAACGTGATTGTTGCCTCGAACAAAGGCACACCCCTGGCCATGGAAGCCAAAACCATGGCAGGCCAGGCTTTTCGCAATATATCGCGGCGTTTGAACGGTGAGGATGTTCCTTTCCTTGACCTGGAGTCGCACAGCTTGTGGGATCGTCTCGGAAAATTGGGATGGAGGAAGTAATATGAACTTCCTGGAGCGTCTTACCGGAAAGAAGAGCGCAAAGAACGCCAAAGAGAGACTTCAACTGGTCCTGATCCATGACCGGACTGATTTGAGCCCGGCAGCCCTGGAAGCCTTGAAAGATGATTTGATCGCGGCCATTTCGAAACATATCGATATTGACCCTTCCAGCGTGCGCATTGAAGTGGAGCATGAAGGTCGCGCGCAGAGGCTTATTGCTGATATCCCCCTGCGCGTGGCAGCGCGCCGTCGCACAGGCTAGGAACCCCTTTCCGCAGGCGGGCTAACGCCTCGGGTGGAACATAACATGCGTGGAGGCTTCTGGCGGCATTTTGATTTTTGGTTGTTGGGGGCGGTGACGATCCTGGTTATCATCGGAATTACCATGATTCGCTCGGCGTTGGCCGGGAACTATGAGCTGACGGTTACGACTCCGTTAGTTACCCGCCAGATCATATTTGCTTTGATTGGGTTTGTTTTTTTGTTAGGCACGGCCAGCATCGATTATCGCTTATGGTCCTCGATGAGCAATACGCTCTATTTTGGCATGATCGTAATTCTTTTGGCGTTGAACATCATTGGCGCCGCCTTATTTGGATCTGCGCGCTGGTTCCGAACCACCCTGGTTTTTATTCAGCCATCCGAATTTGCAAAATTGGTGATCATTCTCTCCCTGTCAAATTTCTTTGTCCAGCATAAGCATCAGATGAATGACCCCAAGTGGACCATTCGCAGCCTGATCATGGCCATGGGGATCACCATTTGGGTTATCTTACAACCCAACTTGAGCACCTCCATTGTACTCATGGTCCTGTGGTTCGTGCTATTATGGCTGTCTGGCGTGCCGATTAAACACCTGCTTGGATATGCGTTAGGCGCAGCAATCGTTCTGGCAATTACCTTCCCGCTCCTGGTGGAGCTGCAAGTTATTCAAGAATACCAGGTCAATCGCATCTTGAACTTTGTCAACCCGGATCCAAATGCCCGTTATGGCGATATCTATAATATTCAGCAGGCGCTGATCTCGATTGGCTCGGGTGGCTTGTTTGGGCAGGGCTACGGGCATGGCAGCCAGGTGCAATTACGCTTCTTAAAGGTGCGCTGGTCAGATTTTATATTTTCTGCTACGGCGAATGAACTCGGTTTCGTTGGCGCGATCCTGATCATTGGATTGCTCATCTTTATTATCTGGCGCTGCCTGTGGGCCGCGCGGATTTCTCGGGATACTTATGGCGCCCTGATCTCTTATGGTGTCGCTACGCTGATCGCTTTTCAGGCGCTGGTCAATATCGGGGTTAATCTCAATCTGATGCCAGCGACCGGTTTGACCCTGCCCTTTGTCAGTTATGGCGGCAGTTCTTTGTTGGCCAATCTGATCGGGATTGGCCTGGTAGAAAGTGTAATTATGCGCCACAAGGCGTTGGAATTATAAAACCTGGAGGTTTGAGTGACTATTGCACCTGTTCGCGTACGATTTGCGCCATCTCCCACCGGGCACATGCATTTAGGCAGCGCCCGGACTGCGCTTTACAATTATTTGCTCGCCAGAAAAACCGGCGGGCAGTTTATACTGCGGATTGAGGATACCGATCAGAAACGTTTTGTGCCCGGCGCGGAACAGGAGTTAATCGATGGGCTGCGTTGGTTGGGTCTTGATTACGATGAAGGCCCGGATATTGGCGGTTCTTTTGGGCCGTATCGCCAGACCGAACGCCGTGAAATTTACACCGAGCACGCCAGGCGGCTGGTGGAGCTGGGCATGGCTTTCCCTTGTTTTTGTAGCCTTGAGCGTCTCGAGCAGGTCCGCCAGGATCAACAGAAGCGAAAAGTTCAAACACAATACGATGGTTCTTGCCGCGTGATTGATCCCGGTGAAGCCGCCCGGCGGATGGCCAGCGGTGAGCGGCATGTCATCCGTTTCAAGATGCCCAAGGAAGGTTCGACCACGGCCCAGGACGAGTTGCGCGGACCGATTACGATTGAGAATAAGTTTCTCGACGATTCTGTGCTCATCAAATCCGACGGATGGCCAACCTATCATCTCGCCGCAATGGTTGATGACCATTTGATGCAGATCACCCATGTTTTCCGAGGTTCTGAATGGTTGGGGACTTTTCCTCTGCATGTCAATATCATCCGCGCTTTTGGCTGGCAAGAGCCGGTCTGGATGCACCTTTCGGTTTTTCTGAAACCGAGTGGCAAAGGCAAGATGAGCAAACGCGAGACTGCCGAGGCCATGAAGGATGGCTATTCTATTTTTGTCAAAGATATGCACGAGCTTGGGTTTACCCCCGAGGGCTTGCTCAATTGGGCGGCGCTGATGGGTTGGGGCGCTGGTGAAACTGAGGATGTGCTTACATTAAACCAAATGATCGAGAAGTTTGACGTTAAGCGTTTGACCCCATCCCCCGCGGCGATCAACTTTGCCAAATTGGATTATTTTAACGGAGAACATATCCGCCGGCTGACCAACCAGGACCTGGCCGGGCGGATCAAGCCCTATTTTATCCAGGCTGGTTTGCCGGTAGAGGATGCCAGGCTCGCGCAGATCATTCCAATCATCCGTGAGCGCCTGGTCACCCTGGATGATTGCCTGTCGTTCGCTGCCTGGTTTTTTAAGGATTCGGTTGAAGTAAATCCTGCGGAACTGGTTGCCAAAAATTTAAGCGCCGCCCAATCTGCCGAGGTGGCCAGGAAGACGTACACCTTGCTCGAGTCACTGCCCGACTTATCCCACGCTGTCGTAGAGCCGCCCATGCGCCAGTTGATCACAGATCTGGGGCTCAGTCCCAACCAGGTCTTCGGCATTTTGCGCGTCGCCCTGACCGGGCAAATGGTCAGCCCACCGCTCTTTGAAAGCATGGAAATTGTCGGGAAAGACAAGGTCCTGGAACGTTTGCGTCAGGCCATCGAGCTTTTGGAAAATATGAATTAAAAACCAACGCGGAGGTGAAAGTGACCTCCGCGTTGGTTTTATTTAAGCCTGTTTTTGCTCAATCTTAGCCCAGGCGTCTTTCAACGAGACTGTGCGATTAAAGACTGGTTTGCCCGGTTGGCTCTGCGCATCCACACAGAAATAGCCCGTGCGTTCGAACTGGAACTTGTCACCGGGGCTCGTCTCTGCCAGGGATTGTTCAACGAAGCATTTTTCCGGGATTTCGAGCGAGTTGGGGTTCACAAAGGATAGAAAGTCGTCGCCTTCATCCGGGTTCTCTTTGGTGAAAAGCCGGTCATACAGGCGAACTTCAGCCGGAACAGCGTGCTGGGCTGAAATCCAATGGATGGTCGATTTAACCTTGCGGCCATCCGGGGCATCACCGCCCTTCGTGGCCGGGTCGTAGGTGCAATGTACTTCGCTGATATTGCCCTGCTGATCCTTGACCAGGCTGACGCATTTTACGAAATAGGCATAACGCAGGCGAATTTCGTTGCCGGGGTAAAGGCGGTAGTATTTTGGGGGCGGCGTTTCGCGGAAGTCATCCTGTTCGATGTAGAGAACCTTTGAAAATGCCACTTTGCGGGTGCCGGCGGAGGCATCTTCGGGATTGTTGACCGCGTTCAATTCCTCAACCTGGTCATCCGGGTAGTTGTCGATAATCACTTTTAATGGGTGGAGAACTGCCATGCGGCGTAGGGATGATTTGTTCAGGTCATCCCGCACGCAGGATTCGAGCAGGGCAAAATCGATCCAACTGGTATTTTTTGCCACGCCAATCTTGTTAATAAAATCCAGGATGGCCGCTGAGGTATAGCCGCGGCGGCGCATTCCGCGCAAGGTGGTCAGCCGGGGATCATCCCAGCCGGTGACGACGCCCGTTTCGACTAATTTGCGCAGCTTGCGCTTGCTCATCATGGCAAAGGTCAGGTTCAGGCGGGAAAATTCAATTTGGCGGGGTTTAAACTCGCCCAATTGTTCCAGGAACCACTCGTACAGCGGGCGGTGGATCTCATATTCCATTGAACATAAGGAATGGGTCACCCCTTCCATCGAATCGTTCTGACCGTGAGACCAATCGTAAAGGGGGTAGATACACCATTGCCTGCCGGTACGATGATGAGCCGGTTCGTGGACAATGCGGTACATGGCCGGGTCGCGCATGACCATGTTTGGATGGGCCATATCGATTTTGGCGCGCAGGATGCGGCTGCCATCCGCGAACTCGCCGCTTTTCATGCGCTCGAGCAGATCGAGATTCTCTTCCACGCTGCGGTTGCGGTAGGCGCTCTCAATGCCCGGCTCGGTCAGCGTGCCCCGGCTTTTGCTGACCTGCTCAGCGCTCTGGTCATCCACATAGGCTTTGCCTATTTGGACAAGCCTGACTGCCCAGGCGTAGAGTTTATCGAAATAATCGGAAGCATACGTCTCCTTGGCCCAACGAATCCCCAGCCATTGGGCATCTTCCTTGATCGCCTCGACGTATTCGATCTCCTCTTTCGCCGGATTGGTATCGTCGAAGCGCAGGTACAGCTCGCCGTTATTCTCATGAGCGACATTGTAGTCAATCAAAAAAGCCTTAACATGCCCGATGTGCAGATATCCATTTGGCTCGGGTGGCAGGCGTGTGCGCACATATTTAAAGCGTCCGCTGCGCAAATCTTCGGCTACAGCTTCGCGGATAAAGTCGGTCGGGCGGGGTGTCTCGTTTGCATCCATTTTGAGTTCCTTTTCGCGCATAATTTCACATAGACTAAGATACCATTATAACAAACAGCCAGACGATGACAGGCGCCATATTGGATGAAAAATCGATGGCATTATCCCGGGCTTTATTAAAGTTGGGTTTATTGGGAATTAGCGTGGATGCAATCCAAATGTAAGGCGAAATTAATTTCGCCCTACGCCCTAGCGCCAGATCAGATTTGCATCATTTAATTGGAGAATGCTTCGCTGAAGTGCGCTCGCAGCCACCTGACCATTGGACTTTGAGAAAACTCTGAAGTAAGTTAGTTTTTTACTTGCTTGATTTCATCGGGCATGATAGAATACTTCGCGCTCGACAATTGGGGGCTCGTCTAATGGCAGGACTGATGCCTCTGGAGCATCCAGTAGTGGTTCGAATCCATTGCCCCCAGCCATTAAAATCGCCCGGTTACGGGCGATTTTTTTATTCCGGCGCGTTCTTGCCGGCGATGTTTTCCATGGAACAAAGAACGCGCGCCAGTGACGGCGCGCGCGCTTTATTCCATGGAATCTATTTTAAAAATTAGGCGACAACTTCGCTTTTGTTACCACGTTTGAACCAATTATTCCATTCGCGGTTTTCCCAAACTACCAGGATCGGTGAGGCGTTGAAGATCGAAGAATACGTACCGCTGAATACACCGACGAGCAGGATGATCACGAAATGGCGGATGCTCTCGCCACCAAAGAGGGCCAGGGCGAACAAGGTGAACATGACGGTCAACTGCGTGTTGATCGAACGGTCAAGGGTTTGCACGACAGAGTGATTGACGAGGGTTTCGAAGTCGACGCGCCGGTAAATGCCCAGGTTTTCGCGGATGCGGTCGAAAACCACGATGGTGTCATGGACCGAAAAACCGATGACGGTCAGCAGCGCAGTCAAAAACAGCGAGTCAACTTGCCATCCGAGGGTCATGCCCAGAATGGCTTCCACACCCACGACAACCAGCACATCGTGCAGCATGGCAATCACCGCTGCGGTGCCGTAGCGGAAGGCGTGTTGAATGCTGCGGAAGGCAAACCAGATATAGCCCAGGATCGCCAGGGCTGCCAGACCAACCGCTCCAGCGGCAGCGCGGGCCACTTCTTGACCGACTGCCGGGCTGACGGAGGTAAAGTTGAGCACGGTCACTTTGCTGCCGAAACGGGTTTCCATCTCGGCGACGATTAGCCCCTTGGTGGCATCATCCATGGCCTTGGAGCGCACGGAGATTGCATCGGTGCCCAGGGGTTGTACCACCGGGTCCTGGATCGGTAAGGCGCTGGTGGCAAACTCATTGTAGAGCGCTTTTACATCTTCAATGGCGGGTTGATTGCCGGAGGCAAATTGAACTTCAAGCAGCGAACCGCCAGTGAAGTCGATGCCCAGGGACAGGGGGCCTTCCGCCGGGTTTTGCACCCAGTGAATGCCCATAAAAATCAAGCCGGGGATGATGATCAGCAGGGAAATTGCAAAGTACAGGTAGCGATTCTTAATTATATTCATGGTATGTCTCCTACAGCCCAAACCAGCGCGGGTGATCGACAATTTTGACATTGTCCATCAGGGTATGCAGGTAGGTGCGGGTAACGATGATTGCCGTAAACAGGCTGACAACCACACCGAGAGCCAATGTTACCGAGAAACCTTTAACCATGCTGGCGCCGAACGTGTTACCAAAAATGTACAGGATGGCGCAGGTGATCAACGTTGACGAGTTTGAGTCGCGGATCGAAGGCCAGGCGCGCTGCCAACCAAGCTCAATGGACTGGCGCAAGGTTTTCCCGGAACGTAATTCTTCCTTGAGCCGCTCAAAGATCAGGATGTTTGCATCGACTGCCATACCTATACTCAAGATGAAACCAGCGATACCGGGCAGAGTCAAGACAACCGGGATGAGTTTGAACAGCGCCAGTGTGAAGAGCGAGTAGGTGATCAGGGCCAGAGCGGCAACAAAGCCGGGTAGTCGATAATATAACAACATGAACAGGATGACGATGCCCAGGCCGATTGCGCCAGCCAGAACACTCTTGCGCACAGATTCGGCGCCCAGGGTTGGGCCTACCGTGCGGCTTTCAGCGATCTGGACCGGAACTGGCAGCGAACCGTAGCGCAGTTGAACGGCAAAGGAATTGGCGCTTTGCTGGGTGTAGTTGCCAGTGATCACGCCCGCTCCGTCGCTGATTTGCGATTCGATGCGCGGAGCCGAGATGACCTTCTTGTCCAGGACAATCGCGAGGTATTTCTGGACATTATCGCGAGTGTAATCACTGAACAATTTGCTGCTGTCCGATTTCAAAGAGAAGGCAATTTCATAGCCTCCCTTTGAGGAGGGCTGGACGTTCACAGTTTGCAAGGATGTACCGGTCATCACGGTATGATAGACCCGGTCTGCGGCTGGCGTGGTTGTGTCCGAAATTGGGGTGGCGCTGCCCGGGTTGCCCTGATCAGTTTTGATCGTGGTACCGTCTAGCAGGGGGGTGTCTCCAAAATCAACGAATTCAAGCATACCGGTCTGTTTTACCGAGGCGACAACTTCTTCAGGATTGTCGATGCCTGGGAATTCAGCCACGATGCGGCGAGGTGGGGCGACTTGCATATTCACTTCGCTGACACCCAGCGCATTGACCCGGCTCTCCAGAATTGTTTTTGTGGTTTCCAGATCCTGAGCAGTAACATTGATGCCTGCTGGAACTTCCAGCAGCGCTTGCAGCCCTCCGCGTAGGTCAAGACCCAGGCGGGTCTCCACGTTTCGCGAAACGATGGGCTGCGAGTTGAAAGGGTTGATAATGCTGATTGTGTTGTTCAGGCTGATCCACAAAGAAAAGGCGATCAGGATGAGCACAATGATCAGCGTAGTGTAGGGGCGACGATTCATGTATCGTTCTCCATATCATAAAAATACCAGCCAGAGGCTGGCGTGATGGCAACGAGCGATTATACCGCTATTTGAGTTGATTCGGGAAGCAAAGTTGCAAATTGAAATATTCCCCGATTTACCTGCCCGGATCACAGGCTGGTGATGAAAGCGACGGCTGTTTGAAGCACTTGTTCAGAGCTAAGTTCATCGGTATTGATATACAGGCTGGCATGTTGGCGGGCATGATCGAGACGCCTTTGTTGTTCGTCCCATTCTGCTTCGTTCCAATTCAGTTGGCGGCGCTGGACGGTCACCGGGTAGGAAGCGTCGAGGAAGATCAAAATGTCCGGATTGGTCAGGCGCTTCCACATATCCTTAACATAAGAATGTTCCTGGGCGATATGCCTGGTTTTAATCCCATTTTCTTTCAGACCTGAGATCAGGGTAGATTTGCCGGAGGCGCACACACCGACAACGCCGACCAGGAGTTGGGTTTGACTGGCTGGCTGGTCCAAAGAATTATTCATTGTCATGCATCAAGTGGCTGAGCTGTTCAGGCCCACCGAGCACGCCAATCATGTCGCCACTGGTCAGCATACGGCTGTCGGTGGGATGCATTTCTGAGTGGTGATCAAAACGCACAAAGACGATATTCAGGTGGTAATTATCCTCAAGAAAACCGACCGTTCGACCTGCCAGGGTTGAGCCTTTCATGATGGTCAAGCGAGCCAGACTCAATTGCTGGCCTTCGATGGAGATCGGGTTGGTGACATCCATTCCCGCCGCGGCGGCTGCAAAAACGGGCGCAGCCATTTCTGTCGCGCTCAAGGCAGTGAAGCCAAATTGATCATGCAAGGATTTCGCAAAATCCTCGTCGAAAATGCGGATGACCACCTGGATATCCGGGTTTACACTGCGCGCCTTGAGGGCTACCTGTAAATTTATCGAGTCATTTTGTATGCACAGGATGATTGTTTTGGCATGCTGCACCCCTGCCGCTTCCAGGGTCGTGAGCCGGGTAGCATCGTCTTGAATCACCGGGATGCCTTTTTTTTGAACCGAGGTAAAAAGGTCGTCCTTTGGTTTTAGTTCAATGACGACCACGCTCTCTTTCATCTCATGGAGCTTATCCACGACGCGAAAACCCAGGTGTCCCAGGCCGACCAACACCGTGTGGCGGCTAAATGTAGAAGCAACTGCCATTTCCCACTCCTTGCTACGCGCGCGTCGATTAAAGAGCAAAATTCCGAAATCCGCCAGGCCTCTGGCAAGCGTTCCAACCCCGATGAGCGGCATGAGAAAGAAAAAGACTTGCAAAAAAGGATGGCTGGGGAAATTCCCGCTGGGCTGCAAAAAGGTCAGCGTGAGCATTAAGTAAACGGCTTCGGCCATACTGTTCACCGGTTCGAGCAGCGTGGCGGCCAGGAAATAATAAAGTATTCCCAGCCCGAGAATGGTGATCGAAAAGAACAATACCGGCCCGCGAAACTCATTCAAGAGCAACACAGTGTCGCGCACACTGGCTTTCCACGTGCGCGGGATATAGTCGGATAGATGATGTTTGCGCTTAGCCACCATTTTTTATGCGGATTGGCAACCTAACGGCCATGCGGCGGACTTCATCGCCAGTGCGCTGCATCACGCGCAGCACGACGACACTGATGTCATCTGAAGGGCGGTTATCGTCCAGGCGCATGGCCTGGGCCAGGAGCGCATCCGCCAATGCTTGCGGCGAGGGTTCGCTATCCTCCAGTAACCCATGCAGGGTGGTCTCCACGTCCATCGGGGTGCCGCGTCGTTCCCCGGCGTGCACCAGCCCGTCGGTGTAAATTACCAGGGTCAGCCCGTGCTGGATGGGAATTTCGGTGATCAATGGTTTGATGTTGCGCGCCGTACCGATCGACCGGCTGGGTTCGTCAATGCGTTCGAGGTTCTCACCCTGAGCTACATACATCGGCGCTTCATTATTTCGCGCCAGGACAACCGTTTCACTGGTCAGGTCGACAGATAAAATGTTCAAAGTACTGGAAACTTTTCCGTTGCGTTCTGCGTATAAATAATCTGAGGCAGCGCGCGCCGCTGCGCCATCGCGCACACCTTCGGCCAACAAGCCGATTACGCGGCGCACAACCATCATGGAAACAATTTTTGCGCCTCGCCCGGATGATTGCCCATCTGCCAGCACAACAGAAAGCCCACCACCGGGTCGTTCCACGACCTCCAGGGTGTCGCCGCTTTCAGAAACTGCGTATTTATTAATTTTAGCAACCGCTATCTGGATTTCCATAGTTTGATTCTAACATATTCACGGGCTAGTTGAAACTCCCCTTGCCAACGCGGAATCGGTGAGTGGAATTGAAATAGGATAAAATAAAGAGCGGAAATTCTCCCCACCTAAGCGCTTTTCCCAGTTTTGGCTTACGTGTGTGCACAGATGGGTCATTCCTGCCCGCCTGTACGCGCGTTAACCAGGCATCCATCCGGAATCTCTTGAGGCAATTTTGAACCAAAAAAAGCCTGCACCAACCCCCGTTTTTATCAGTATCAAGATAAAAATGATGTTTTCTTTTCTGTCCACCTTTACGCTTTTTACGCTCATCCTCGCTTTTTGGGCAGTATTAAGCCTCTCTTTTTTATTGGAGCGGGTCCGTCTTTCGCAGGTTGAACTGCTTATCGCGGCCAAATATGGGATCGACCCACAGGAGGTGCTCTCCTTGATCCGCGACAGTCGATCCGGGTTAACGGATATCGCTACAGACCCGCGTTATCTCAGGATCATCAACTGGCTGGATGTCATCCACGAAATGCGGCCCACCGCCATGCCGTACATTTTTGTCCCGAGCGGCACCCCAGGAGAAATCCTTTACGTTGCGGATATTAATTCAAGAAATCGACCAGACCAGGCCACAACGTTTTTACAGGCCGGGACAATGGATACCCAAAATGATTATAACTATCAGGACGATATCTATTTCCATTTTAATGAGGCCGTTTTTTTAAACTTCCTGGAGACCCTATTCAACGATGGGCAGGATCAAAATGGCGTGATCCAGAAATTTAATATTGTTCTGGATGTGTTTTCAAGTCAGATCACCAGTTACATTTACCTGCGGGATGCGGCAGGCAGCCCGGCGGTGGGCATTGGTATTCAAGATGAAAATATATTAAATAAGAGTTTTAACTCGCAGATCCTGTCGGTGCTCGGCTATTCATTCATGATTTCGTTGTTCTTGCTGGTGCTGATTGGGTTGAACACCGGGAATGTGGTCACGCATTCATTTCAACGTCTGACTCAGGCCACCGAGATGATCAGCGCCGGGGATAATCAGGCCGGTCTCGAAAAGTTAAGAACAGCTTTCCGGCCTGCTTACACCATTGATGAAGTTGGCCGGCTGGCAGATACAATCCGCGCACAGGTCAATCTCCAGCACACCCTGTATACAATTTCATCTGCCGCCACTTCGGCCAACGATTTAACCGCGCTATTTTCCTCCATCTACCTGGAGGTCAAGGAACTGATCAGGACCGATGATATCAACCTGGCGATTTACAAGGAAGAATCCCAAAAAATCCAGATTCTCTCAGCAGATTGCGAAAACGACTGCATTTCAGCGGTGAAGTCACGCGAATATGCCATCGAAAATCCCCCGGATCTGGCCGCCTATGTCATCCAAACCGGCAAGACCCTGGCCCTGGATCGACAAGCCTACCAAAAACTTGTCGCATCGAAGGCAGTCCGCAAGGCTGATTTCCCGGTTGCCTGGTTGGGCGTGCCATTAATATCGACCGAGAACAAGCCCTTTGGCGTATTGGTGGCCCAATCGAGCAGCGCGCAGTCGAAGTTTTCAGAAAACGACATAAATTTACTGGCCTTTATTGCTGCCCAATTGGCCGCGATTGTCAAGCGCGCCCAGATGGAAACGGAGCTGCGCCAGTCATACCAGTTATTGGAACAGCGCGTGCAGGACCGCACCCGTGATCTGCAGGCGGCCAACCTGTTGCTGGAGAATGAGATTGAGGAGCGCGAACAGGCGGAAATTGAGATGCTCAAGGCCAAGGAAGCCGCGGAAGCCGCCAGCCTGGCCAAATCATCTTTCCTGGCCAATATGAGCCACGAACTGCGCACCCCGCTGAATGCCATCCTGGGATTTTCCAACCTGATGGCCCACGATCCCAACCTGCCTCCCGGCCAAAAAGAAGACCTTGATATTATCCTGCAGAGCGGGGAGCATTTGCTCGAGCTGATCAATGATGTCCTGGATTTGTCCAAAATCGAATCCGGACGGATGATTCTTAACCCTTCCAGTTTTGACCTGTACCATCTGTTGGATGAATTGGAAGAGATTTTCCAGGTGCGCACAGCCGAAAAGGGACTGACCCTGATGGTCGAGCCTGCGCTGAATTTGCCCCGCTACATCTTTTCGGACGAAAAGAAATTAAGACAGGTGTTCTTTAACATTCTCAGCAACGCCGTCAAGTTTACCCAGCATGGCGGGATTACCCTGCGCAGCCGTGTGTTGGCAACAGACGACCCTGAAAAAATCCACCTGTCCTTTGAAGTCGAGGACACTGGGCCGGGCATTCCCGCCGATCAAATCAAGGATTTGTTCAATTATTTTGTGCAAACCGACGCCGGAAAAAATTCCCTGGAAGGCACCGGGCTGGGACTTTCAATCTGTAAGAACTTTGTGCATATGCTGGATGGCAGCATCCGCGTGGTCAGCGAACCTGGCAAGGGCAGCATTTTTATTTTTGATATCCTCGCCCGGAACTCAACCAGCGAAGAGATTGTCAGCCGGCCACGGGAACGCCGCGTGATTGGGCTGGAGACGGGCCAGCGTACCTGGCGGATTTTGATCGCCGAGGATCGCGAGGCCAACCGCAAGTTATTGGTCAAGCTGCTGCAGCCATTTGTGACCAACAAGGAGCGGCCGGGCTTCGAGATTCGCGAAGCGGTGAATGGCATGCAGGCGGTGCAGATCTGGGAGGAATGGGAGCCGGATCTGATTTTCATGGACATGCGCATGCCCGAGATGAACGGGCACCAGGCTACCCAAAAGATACGCGCCTCGACCAGGGGCCAGGCCACCAAAATCATTGCCCTGACCGCCAGCGCTTTTGAAGAGGAGCGCCAGGTGATCCTTTCCGAAGGCATCGATGATTTCATCCGCAAGCCCTTCAAGGAATATGAAATTTTTAATGCGCTCAGCAAGCATCTTGAAGATGTCCACTTTATTTACGCTGAAGTGCAATTCCCGGCCGCCGGCTTGCTCATGCCCGAGGCTCTGCCGGCCACGCTCGAGAACGTTCAAGACAGAAATTTGCCAGCGGCCTGGGTGGCCCGGCTAAAATATGCCGCCGCCGCGGCGGATGGTGAACAGATTCTGGAACTCCTGCAGGAAATTGCCCCGGATCAGCCGGCCCAGGCCAGCACCATTGAAAACCTGGTGCGACAATATCGTTTTGACCTGATATTAAAGTACTTTTAAGGTCCATTTTCCATGTCTGAGATATTGAACAAAGCCAACCTGTTAATCGTCGATGATACCCCGGCCAACCTGCGCCTGTTATCCTCCATGCTTGCCGATAAAGGCTACAAAGTCCGTTCGGTGATCAATGGCCAGATGGCGTTAACCGCCGTGAAAACCGTCCGCCCGGACCTGGTTTTGCTGGATATTAACATGCCCGAGTTAAATGGCTACCAGGTCTGTGAGATCATCAAAGCCGACCCGGAGTTGAGCGATATACCGGTCATCTTCATCAGCGCATTGGATGAACTGCAAGACAAGGTCAAAGCCTTTGCCGTCGGCGGGGTGGACTTTATCACCAAGCCATTCCAATTTGAAGAAGTCATTGCCCGGGTGAGCACACACCTGACCCTGCGCCGGACCCAGGTGGAACTTGAACTGGCCCGGGATACATTGAAACAGATTAACCGGGATCAGGAGCGGATCATCCAGGAACAGGTTGAGAAAATTTCTTCCTACCAGCTGGCGACAATTTTCGCCCTGGCCAAACTTGCCGATTCACGGGATCAGGTGACCGGCAGCCATCTTGAACGCTGCCGGCAGTTGTGCAAAGAATTCGCCGGAAAACTGGGTAATTTATCCGACTACCACCAGTTGATCAATCCGGAATTTATTCAGAATCTTTCGACAGCCAGCATCCTGCATGATATAGGGAAAGTTGGCATATCGGATAATATCCTGTTAAAGCCCGGCAAATTGGACCGGGAAGAATTTGATAAAATGAAGGAGCACACCACCATCGGCGCGGCAGCGTTGCGCGAAGTGGATCAAAATTACCCGGATAATATCATGATCAGCATGGGTATCCGCATCGCGGAGAGTCACCATGAAAAGTGGGATGGAAGCGGTTATCCCTTTGGCCTGGTCGGGAAAAACATTCCTGTGGAAGCGCGTATCTTTGCCCTGGTAGACGTGTACGATGCGCTGACCTCGGAACGCCCGTATAAACCGGCCTTCTCGCGCGCCGAAAGCCTGGCGATTATGGAATCAGAACGCGGCAGCCATTTTGACCCGGAGATGGTGGATGTTTTTACGGAAAGCGGGTAGGTGACTCAAATAACCAGCAAATCAGATTACTTCCGCTTCGGCAAGCGCTCAAAAAATTCAGCGCTTGCCGAAGATATATGGTTTCCCGCGCTGTCAATTAACTTCGTATTGCAACAGAGCCTGGGCATCCGCCAGGCTTTTTTGGTAGCCGGCCGCCACCAGGGCAAAAAGCGCCGCGCCGCAGGCGGCCTCTTCCTTGTAGCGCGGAATACTGAGCGGCATCCCAAACATCTCCGAAACTAGCTTTTGCAGAGGCACACACAGGCGCAGTGCATTCCCCGAGCCAACCAGTCTTTGGGGCTGGATGGAACTCGCGGCGCTCGCGCTCTGATACAGATCGTGGAGTTCCTGCGCCACCCCTTGGAGCACCCCCACAATGAAATGCGCCGGGGTGAAGTTGTCGACGCCCAGGTTGCTGATCACAGCACGCTGCCAGGGCTGCTGGCGCGTTCCGGAAAACTGGGTGGCGATTTCCAGCTTGTTCTCCAGCGCTGCAAAACTGCTGGCCTTTTCATTCATCAGCTCATACAAAGCCGGCGCAGGTTTGCCGGTCGCCATCTCAACCACGGCCCGGAAGAAATTTTCCAGCATCGCATAAGACCGGCCGCCACACAGCGACGCGCCGACCATCAGAAAACCCTCTTTTGATAACGGCCGGATCTCGATCGGAGAATTTTTTATATACCGGCTTGTAAACAGGGAAATCTGCCCGGAAGTGCCGATATTCACCAGCAAACACGCCTCGGGGTGGTTGACTGACCCGATAAAACTGGCCTGATTATCCCCGATGGCGACGGCCACGGGGATATTGGTCGCGGTATTTCCAACCGGTTCCACTTCGGTTGTGACTTGCGGGAAGAATGTCTCATCCAAACCGGCCGCCTGCAAAGCCCCGCGATCAAAGTCACCGGCCTCGATATCAAAACAACCCAGGCTGGCGGCGCTGCTGGCATGCAGCACCGGCCTGGCAGCCCCGGATAACTTCATGCCGGCATAGTCATAGATCGTGCAAACGCTTCTGGCGGAATCCGGCACCAGGCCATTGACCAGGTTGTAAAAATGGGTCACGGCGCCAAAGCCGGAAGCCAGTTTATACCCCGAGGCTTGCGAGAGAAACTCAGCATAACTGAGTCCATCCCGGTAGGCGAGATTCCCCCGGCCATCCTGCCAGGTGTACAGCGGGCTGACCGCGTTCCCGGCCTTATCCAGGTACAGGATGCCGTGCATCTGCCCGGTCAATCCAATGCAGCCGGCCGGCGCATGTTTCAGCTCCAGCTCGCGGACAATCTGTTCGATCCTGGCGATGATTCGTTGCGGGTCCTGTAATTGGGCCCAGGGCTGGTCGCTTTTTATGACCGAATCATTCGGAGTGGTAAGCGTCTCCAGCAATTCCCCGCTTTCACCGTCCAACACCACCGCGCACAGCGTGGTGGTGCCGATATCCAAACCCAGTGAGCGCACATTTCCCATTTTGCAGAGTTCCCTTCGTCAGCGTTCTATGAAATTTCCCTTAACCATCCGGACGGCAGCCTGCCACTGTTCTGCATGCAGGTTTTGCTCCAGCAGGCATTGGGTCACCTCCCGCGCCAACTGCTCAAAAGGCTGGGCGTAAACGCTCAGTCCAAGCTCACTGGCCGCCGGGAAATCGTCGATCGAGACAACCGTTGGCTCTTTCAGTCCGTGCTCTTGCAGGACTTTTTTCAGGGCTACGCCCAACTCCCCATCTGCACAGATCAACCCGCCGGGAAAAGACCGCTGCCCCATGCAATCATTGAAAAACTTCTCCGCCAAGACTGCCAGGCCGGTTCTGGCAGCCCACGGAATATGAAACAGCATATCAGCAGGTCCCCGGAGTTCGCAGAAAATATTCTCGCGTTCACGCGCGCTGGATAATTCCAGGTTGTCCCAGCCAACGTATGCGATATTTGCAAGGCCCTGGGCGTTCAAATGACGGTAAAGGCTGGTAACCGCATCGCGATTATCGAGGGTAACACAATCGGCATACGGCGTGGGTGGGACAATGTCAAAAAAGACCATGTTCATGCCCAGTGCCCGCAGCCTGCGCAAATATTCGTTCTCGAGTTTCAAGTCTTCCAGCCAGATGACAACATTGCGGATGTTTTTTTGCAGCAGCTTGAAAAGGCTGTCTTCGATGGTTTCATCCTGGCTGTGCTGTTTGAAAAGCACCAGCAAATCGTTTTTTTCGGCATTGCGCTGAAAATGTTCAATAAATATCGAGAAAAAAGGTTTTTGGGCCGGGGCGAGCAGGGCAATGATGTCCAGCGTGCCGGGATAGCCGGTTTCGCGGAACTTGACCC
>CAZHWV010000026.1:0-36575 GCA_964536185.1 uncultured Anaerolinea sp.
TAAAAAGGGCGCGGTTGTGGCCGCGCCCTGCATGTTAATTCATTTCTTGACGCCCGGACAAAGCCCGTAGCAATGTATTCTGGTCAGCATATTCAAGGTCGCCACCCGCAGGCAGGCCTCGCGCCAGACGGGTAACCTGGACCCCTGATTGCAACAGTTGCTGGCGCAGGTAGAGTGCCGTGGCATCGCCTTCCATGCTTGGATTGGTTGCCAGAATAATTTCGCGGGCCAGGCCAAGCCCGACTCGCACCAACAAGGGTTTTATTTTCAAATCATCCGGTCCGATACCTTCAATCGGCGAAAGCACTCCATGCAGTACGTGATATTTTCCTTTATAAGCGCCAATCCGTTCGATGGCTATTACATCCAGAGGCTCCTCGACCACACAAATAGTGGTTTCATCACGACTGGGGCTCTCGCAAATTTCACAGCGCTCACGTCCAGCCAGCATAATATTGAAGCATGCCGGGCAGAACGAAGTCTGCTCCTTAAACGCAACCAAGGCCTCCGCCAGGGAGTGAGCTACATCTTGTGGAGCGCGCAGTAAATAAAAGGCCAACCGCGATGCCGACTTGGGGCCGATCCCAGGCAAGCGCTCGAAGGCAGTGATTAGATTTTGGATGGGTTCAGGAAGCAGCATAGGCGTTGGGTGCAGGATGCAAGGATTGGTCTGGAAGTGTCAAATGCACTGCGCACATTAGAACGGCAGTCCGCCCGCCAGCGGTCCCATCATTTTTTCCTGCAATTCTTTAGATTTTTCGAGCGCCAGGTTGACTGCCGTCAAGACCATATCATTAAGCATCTCAGCATCAGAATCTTTGAGAAAATCGGGATCTATCTCGATGGCTTTGCACTTCTGATCGCCCGTCATGGTTATCTTGATCGCGCCACCGCCTGCAGTCACGGTAACGGTTTCCACGGCAAGCTGTTCTTGCGCCACCGCCATTTGAGCTTGCAATTTTTGCAGCTGAGCCATCATCGGGTTTCCGCCGCCCATGGCAGGCGCTCGATTAAATCCTTTTGCCATTGTTAATCTCCTGATAAAGTTGAGTGAAGCGCGAAGGATGTCGGGGAGTAAATCCCCATGCGATACGAACTGACATTATTGGATATCTACGATCTCTCCGCCAAGCTGGCTGGCAGCGGCTACCATCCCATCGGGTTTGACATGGGCCGGCAGAGCGTTTTTGTTTCCAGAAACAACGGTTTGAATAGGAAGATCCACGCCCAACACTTCATGGATGACTTTGCGCGTCAGGTCCAGACTCTCAGGGCGGTTAAATTTTTCCTGCAAAATATCACTTGCAAAAGACAGGATCAGAACTCCCTCGCGGATTTCAAGTAATTTGCCAGAATTAATCAAACCGGCAAGCTGTGAATCTTTCATTTTGACCAGGTGGGAAACTTGCTTCCAGGCCTTGGTCACCTGCTCAAGGGTGACTGAGCCGCCCAACGAGCTGGATCCTGCCGGTTTTCCCAAGGTCTGCCCCACGGCTGTCTTTTGATTGACAACCGGCTGGACCCGGTTGGGTTCAGGCTGAGAAGCAACCGAGGGTTGGGGGGCAGCGCCTGAAACCAGGACAACCTGCGCTTGCCCCGGAAGTTCCAGCACTTCGGCAAAGGCCAATTCAAGGCCCAGGGACGGTGCCCAACCACCGCGCTGATCTGTAGCCGCCACGTTAAAGGCTCGCATCATGCGCAGGACATCCGCAGTGGATATGGCCGCGGCATGTTTGACCATCTGAGCGCGGATATCATTGGGCACTTCAACCTGTTCGCCATTACCCATGCGAATGAGCATCAAGTTACGCAAATAGTCGACGATCTGGCGAGCCAGCGCGCGCACATCAGCCCCGCCATCCAGGGCACGATGGATTACATCCAGACCAGCGCCAGGCTGCTGGTCAATGATAGCCTGGATGAGGGCCAGAACCGCCTGGCTGGTAGCCGTACCCAGCACAGTCTGGGCCAATTCGAGAGTAATCCTGTTCCCAGTAGAGGCCAACTGGTCGAGCAGGGAAATGGCATCGCGCATACCGCCAGAAGATTGGCGAGCAATGGTATTAATAGCCTCGGCCTCGGCCTCAATTCTCTCTGAAATGCAAATGTCGTTCAGATGACGAGCAATCTCGCCAAGCGGGACACGTCGAAACTCGTGGCGCTGGCAGCGCGAAAGAACAGTCGCCGGGATTTTATGGATTTCGGTGGTAGCAAGGATGAAAATGGCGTGCACAGGTGGCTCTTCAAGCGTTTTCAGCAGGGCGTTGAAAGCCGCAGTAGAAAGCATGTGGACTTCATCAATAATATAGACTTTGAAGGTGCCCTGCGACGGGGCGAAGTTGATCTTGTCACGCAGATCACGCACGTCATCTACGGAGGTATTGGATGCGGCATCAATTTCAATCAAATCCATGAAACGATTTTCATTAACACCCACACAATGGGCACACTCGTTGCAAGGCCGTTTAGTTGGATCGGGATTGAGACAGTTGACGGCCTTGGCCAACAGGCGCGCAGCAGTGGTCTTGCCGGTTCCGCGCGGCCCGCTAAAAAGATAAGCATGCGCAACGCGGTCCGAAGCCACAGCGTTTTTCAATGTTTGGATGATATGCTCCTGGGAGATAACTTCATCCCAGAGCAAAGGTCGCCATTTCCGATAGAGTGCTTGTGTCATTTTGGCCGTTGGGTGTTAATTGCCGATATCAGGAGAAACCCGAGTAAAGCGGATTACGTATACCAGGCTTTGGATCGCAAGGATGGAGCGAGAAAATAGTTTCTGCTCGAATCATAGCATGTTTTTCAAGGAATCAATATTAACAATTCGCTTCTGAACCCTTGGCGCGTGCAGTTTCCGCACCAAAGCAGTCAAATTAACGCCGCATTAATAAGGCCACCCAGTCATTGATCTGGCGCTTGTCAACCAGTTTTAGACCATATTTTTCGCCCGCAGCAATCACATCATTGGCCTGATGGTCAAGGATACCAGACAGAATAATCGCGCCTTGCGGGGCAATTAAGTCAGCCAACCCGGCAGCAAACAAACGGATTAAAACCGGAGCCAGAATATTCGCTAACACGAGCGGAGCCTGGCTGAAAGTAAACTGCCCGGCTTTGACTTCAGCCACCGAACCTAAGCCGATCAGGAATTTTTCAGCAGAAATATCATTATTTTCGGCGTTCTCCCTGCTGTTCTTGACCGAGGCTTCATCAATATCAACCCCCAAGGCCACGTCCGCGCCCAGCTTGAGCGCAGCAACGGATAGAATCCCAGAGCCACAGCCAACATCAATAACAGATCCTGGAGCCTTGATTAGCGACGGATCATCAAATACGGTCTCCATCAATGCCAGGCACAACTGCGTCGTGGGATGGGTGCCAGTGCCAAAAGCCATGCCAGGATCGATTCGAATGGATATGCGCGCCGGTTCGCTGGAATCCATCCAGACCGGGACAATAATCAGACGGTTGCCGATCGGGATGGGTTGGTAACGAGCTTTCCAGGCTTCCATCCAATTTTGATCAGCAATAGGCGCGAAAGTAGGGGCTGGAATTGGCTGGATCATACCCAGATAGTAAAGCGATTCTTCAAGTTTACGCCGGTTCTCATCCAGAGTTTCATCAACAGGTAAATAAGCGCGGACGGTGATATCACCAACTGGCGTACCTTCATCTTCTTCGTCATTGAACTTGACGGCTTGCTCGGTCATCACGCCATTGGGTGCATAGCGCGCCAAGACATCAGCAACAGCTTCTGCCAGTTCGCCATTAACAGTTAAGGAAATTTCCAGCCAGTTAGTCATGTCGCTTTCCAATTTCAGGGTCGGTATTTATGCTCAATAGATCAAGACTTAGGCTGAGGCGCTGCCGCGTGGCATCAGCCCCCCAGCGCTTCGTTCAGCCAATCCAAAAAGCCTTTTTGTTGGGGTTTTGGGGTTGTGCCGAGAGTCTTGGCCAGTTTTTCGAATAATTCACGCTGTTCAGCGGATAACTTTTTGGGAATATCGACGTTGACAATCACCCTCTGATCGCCTCGCCCGCTCTGGCGAATACGAGGGACGCCTTTACCGCGCATGTTAAACATTGTACCCGGTTGAGTCCCGGAAGGGATATTTAATCTTTCATCTTTTGCATCAACGGTTGGAACGGGAATATCAGCCCCCAGAACAGCCTGAGCAATGTTAATATCCAGGTCAAGGATAATATCCTCGCCCTTACGCTTGAAGAATTCGTGCGCCTTCACATCCACAGCGATAAATAGATTTCCGCTTGGCCCACCGTTTGAGCCCGGCTGACCCTCACCAGGCAGTCGTATCTGCATTCCATTGTCCACACCTGCCGGGATGGTAACTTTTTTGTTGATCTTTTTGCGTTCCTGCCCGCGCCCAGCGCAAGTATGGCAAACTTTTTCGATGACCTGGCCTCGCCCCTGGCAAGCCTGACATGGGACGGTTTCCACCATTTGAACAATAAAGGTCTGCCGCACCTGACGAACTTCTCCGCGCCCGCCACAGGTAGTGCAAGTTTTAATGTTGCTGCCTGGCTCCGCGCCGTTGCCACGACAGTTAGAACAATTTTCATCGCGCTCATACTCGATCTCTTTGTCCACCCCAAAAACGGCTTCTTCAAAAGTCAAGCTGACAGCCATTTGCAGGTCACGACCACGGCGCGGCGCATTGCGTCGCGAACCCCCTCGACCGCCACCCATTCCAAAACCAAAAAGTTCTTCGAATATATCTTCAAAGTGAACGCTAAAGTCCTGAGCGCCACCCATATCACCCAATCCGGCCCGCCCAAAGCGATCATAACGGGCGCGTTTATCCGGATCTGAAACAACGCTGTAGGCCTCATTAATTTCCTTAAATTTTTCCTCAGCATCTGCTTCACTGTTCACGTCTGGGTGGAACTGGCGCGCCAGTTTACGAAAAGCTTGTTTGATTTCATCCGGGGTGGCTGTGCGCGAGATACCCAGAATTTCGTAGTAATCACGGTTTGTCGTCATACTGTTACTGTGCCACTTTCACCAATGCCGGGCGTAAAACACGCTCGCCAAGCATATAACCTTGCTGAAGGACGGCAGTCACCATACCGGATTCAAATTTATCAGAAGATTCCTGCATAATAGCCTCATGCAATTCTGGATTAAATGGCTGGCCCTCGGCCTGCAGGCGAGTAACACCTTCAGTTTCAAGAATGGACAGAAACTTGCGATAGACCAGATCAATACCATCAGCCCAAACATCTTCCGCGGGACGATGGGCCAGGGCGCGTTCAAGGTCATCGATGCCGGTCAAAAATTTCATAATGGTAGCCCCGGATGCCACTCGTCCCACCAGGGCATTATCCTGTTCAGTACGGCGGCGATAATTCACAAAATCGGCTCGTTCCCGTTGTAAAGCCTCCAGATATTCCTGCGCCTTGGCTTGAGCTTCAGATAGTTTGGATTTCAGCGCCTCCAATTCCAATCCCGTTACTGATTCAGCCGCTACTGGCTCACCAATTTCGACTTCTTCAGCTTGCTCTTTGGGTTTATTTTTCTTATCAGACATAGCATCATACTCTTTTCAATGAATTTTATCCAAAACTTCTAATCATTCCAGCTTGATACGCTATTCAGAAAACGTATCCGTTACCAGATCACTCAACAAACTGGCCACATAACGCACAGTCGGGATGGTTTTACTATATGACATGCGCATTGGGCCAATCACACCCAACATTCCACTAACATGACCGGCAACACCGTAACGAGCCAGCACCATCGAGCATTGTCGCAGTTCTTCCCAGTTACCTTCACCGCCGATCAACACTTGTACACTTCCCATACCACTATTTAAGACCGTACGGGAAAGCAATTCCTGCAAGCTGGAGCGTTCATCAAACAAACGCAGGGCACGACGCGCATCGTCAGATACATTAAACTCCGGCTCAGCCAGCGCATTATTCAGCCCGTCATAGTAAAGGTTACCAGAAACACGATCGGCTGCGCGGCGCATATCCTGAGTGATAAGGGTGATGATATCGGCTTCAAGCGCATCAGCATGTGCCGGAAGAGCAATAATCTCATCAATGGTTCGACCCTGAAAATTCTGATTGATGCGTACGGCGGCTTTAGATAAGCGTTCCTGCGTAACAGGTTCCGCCAGGCTAAAAACTTGCTGGCTGACTTCACCGCCCAAGACAACCAGCACCATCAACACCTGCCGTCCTTGGGTGGAGATCAACTCGACATGCTTGAAACGGGATTTTTCGGCATGCGGCGCTGTCACCAGCGACACAGCCTGGGATTGGTGCGCAAGCACAGAAGCAGCCAACGTCATCCATTGTTCCACATCGGGTCCTGACTGGTGAAATTGGTGGCTGATAGTATGCTGGACTGCATCCGGAAGTTCGGCCTGGTGCATCATGTGGCTAACGAAGTAACGGTAGCCATCCTCACTTGGCACGCGCCCAGCAGATGTATGTGGCTGGCGCAAGTAACCCAATTCTGTCAGGGCTGCCATCTCGTTGCGAATTGTGGCTGAACTCATCCCAAGACGGTAGTGTTCCACAAGATGCAAAGAACCCACTGGTTGCGCGATTTCAATATAATCACGCACCACAAGCATCAGAATGGTTTTCTGGCGATCCGTTAAATCAGTCATCCACGCTTTCCATTAGCACTCAAACCAAACGAGTGCCAATTATTCGAAACTAATCATAACATGCGCAAAAACGAGCGTCAATAAGAATAGTATTAGAAGGTTTGAGTTGGCAGATGCGCTGAGCATCCGACTATGTTCATTTCGATCCAGAGTTGTATTTCCCAGCACAATATGGCATTGTCATATGCAAACCATAGCAATGAAGTGACGTTCTGTTCGAATTTTTTTACAGCCTATCAGCGCACAAGATCGTAAAGATAGAGGTTGATCGATGTGCCCGGATCGCTGAATTCGCGCTTCATCCCGCCAATCTGGTTGGCATAATTGAGGATATAGTCACGGTCATCCACATTCTCGTAATCTGCAAGATGGCTGAATAAAAACCAGACCCTTTTGTTCCCCGCCAGTTGGTCCAATTCAAGCTGGTATCCTGCCCGCTTTAGATGAAAATCAGCTCCGTTGAAAACCCGCACGTTTTCAAGTTCATATTTTGGGGCATAGTACCGAAAGGCCGGGATGCTCAGACGGTACAGATAGATCACATCGGTTGGCCGGTAATTATTTTTCAGATAGGCCATGGTTGGGGCAATATTTTCAGCCATTTTTGGCTTGAGCGCGGTCTCGATGGAAAAAGTAAGCGGAACATACACCAAGGCGCCAACTAGCAGCAGCGCACTGGCCAGACCCGCAACCGGCCTGGATACAAATAGTCTGCGCGGCAGTTCGAGCCCCTCTCCCGCACAAATCAACAAACCGGGCAAAGCAAACATTCCCATCCGCCCACCGAATGGATATTTATCCAGGCTGGAGGCCGCAAGGGTTAAGACCAGCGAAAGCGCGAACATCCAGATCCAATATCTTTCTCTTTGGAACAGGGAAAACATCCCAGTCAGGAACAAAGCCAGGATCACAACCGCTGGCACACCGATCGACAATCCACCGGGAATATAAAACAACCCGGCCAATTGCTCAAGCATCCAGACAGGGGCAGAAATGGAAAGCGGCATGAAATACTCTGCCCAGAAACTGGTTAAATAGGTATTGGCGGCCAGGTTACTGTATTGGATCAGGTAGAGGACTACAAAATTGATGGACCAAAAAACCGCCACCAGCCCATAGATCAGGGCTTTGCGCCAGTCTTTTTTCAACAATGCTGCGCCAATTAACACCAGGCCTAGACCGCCCAGGGTGAAAACCGCCGCATGCGATAGCCAGACGGCCAACCCGCCGAGAAGGGCCAATAAATAAAAATCTTTATTTGTCGTATCCTTGCGCGACAAACTCAAACCCAGAAGATAGAGTAGCAGCGTTACACACACATCCAGGCTATATTGTTTCACCTGGGCGCTGTACGAAACGACATAACGACTGGATGCAAAGAGAATCAACGCAAAAACCCCGCCTACAGGCAGAATAACCTGGCGCGCCAGTCTCCAGACCAGCCACAAGGCCAGGCAGCCTGCAAGGAATGGCAACAAGCGCAGGCTATATTCATGATTTCCAAGCACAGTCTCAGCCAGTTTGACGATCCATAAAAACCCCAGCGGCGCACCCTGGTCATAATCCAACGGCTTGACCAACTCACCAAAAGTACGGTTGGCGATGTTCAAGGCCAACATTGCCTCGTCCAGCCAAAAGGAAATGTTCAGTGTATATTGCCGCAGGCGCAAAACCAACCCGAATCCAATAACCAGCAACGCTACTGCGCATTCAAAGGAGATGCGCGGTTTTAGTCTCCGGAGCGTTAGCATTCTCGCGATAATCTATTTTTGTTCGGCAAGCGCAGCTTTGAGGCTGATGAGCGCATCTACCGGTGTTGGATCAGTAGCATAAGCGATGGCAAGGTAGTAGGCCATGTAATCGCCAAAATGGATGGCTGTCCACATTTGCGCGAGGCTGGTTTCACCCGGAGCAATGTAAGCGTCCGTGTTCAACCCTTCGATCATAAAAGTCTGGCGGGTGATCCTGGCGCGCATCTGGTTGCGAAGGTGATCTGATCCCGCGCTCAAGAAGAGCGTCATGGTATGTGGTATGAGCAGGTCTATTGAAGGATTAATGACCCCTGCCAGGGTATTATGGTCAGCCTCGGGTAGGAATTCAAAATTTGCGGGCGCTTTGGCCAGTTCGTTGATCTGACCTTTCCAGCGCCGGGCTACCGTAGCCAGCACTCCGGAACCAAATACAGTCACCCAACGACCAACCAATTGGCCGGCGTAACGTTTGGCCGGGTTCTGCGCCGCGGGAACAACTGCCTGAATTTGTTCTTGCTGGGCTTTCATCGCAGCAACGGCCCCAGAAACAAGTTCAGCTTGGGCAGGCAACAAGCCAAGTCGCGCAAAAACAGCCAGCAAAAGCCCAAAAGAGAAACCAACGGCTGCGCGCGGCTGGCCCGTGTGTGGGAAACGCCAGACCGGGCAGCCAGCAGCAGCTGCCTTTCCAGCCAGTTTACCGCCTGTGCTGATCGCCAACAGGCTGCAGCCTCTTTTCAGGGCCTGGTCGAATGAATCGAGGGTTTCTTCGGTATTGCCAGAATGAGATGATGCGATAAAAAGCGTATCTTTACCATTTGCAAATGCCGGCAGTCCGTAATCGCGATGGACGATAACAGGCACAGCGCAATGCTCAGCGGCGTATCCAGCCAGCAAATCCGCACCGATGGCCGACCCACCCATACCGCTGATAACCACTCGCGTAATACCGCCAATATCCGCAAGGGGCAGGCTTTGACCCAAGACCCAGGCCTGGGCTAGCTGCTCGGGCAGGGTATCAATTTCAACCAGCATATTCTGTGGGTCCAGCTTTTTAATAACCGAGAGATCATCGAGATTCATAGGGGATTTTCCTTATTAAAGCCTGAAGAATGGATAACGTTCAATATTGAAGTTTTAGGAAATCTGTCTATCGCCAAGAATCATTTTATAGATCGTCCTGCGTGCCCAGCCTGATCTTTGGGCCAATTCAGCCGCAATTTCCTTGGCAGGCCGGTTATTTTTTAAGGATTCTTGGACGGCTGCCCGCAGTTCCTGTTCTGACCATGTTTCCCTGCCAGCCACATTCTGCCCAGCAATGATAAGGACAAACTCGCCCCGTGGCTCAGTTTCTGCAAAATGGGCTCTGATCTGGCTGATTGGTCCACGCAGCACCTGTTCGTAAATTTTGGTAAGTTCACGAGCAGCCGCCATCTCGCGATCACCAAGAAAGGCGTGCATGTCAGTTAAAGAATCGAGCACGCGATGTGGGCTTTCAAGAAAAATTAACGTGTAAGGCAACGATCCCACCTGGGTAAACAGAGTCTTCCGCTCTGAGGTTTTGCGCGGCAGGTAACCAAGATAGAGAAACGAATCGGTTGGCAGGCCGGAGGCAGCCAGGGCAGCAATCGGTGCCGAAGGTCCCGGAATTGGGCTGACAGTGTACCGTGAGTCAATCGCCGCTTTGACAAGTTCATAACCTGGGTCGTTAATGGCCGGAGTGCCAGCATCAGATACCAACGCCACATCTCCCTGGCTTAAGGCTGCCAAAATGAAATCCAGCTTGGCCAGCTTGTTATGCTCGTAATAACTTGTCAGCGGGGTATGAATGTCAAAATACGTCAGCAGTTGGCGCGTATGGCGCGTATCTTCGGCCGCAACGAGCCGCGCCTCGCGTAAAATACGCACCGCCCGCGGACTCATGTCTTCAAGATTGCCGATCGGAGTGGCGACAAGAAATAGAGTGCCCATACAAGAATTGTAACCCAAACTGGCTGGTATGGCAGCAGTTCATCTTCGTAGGTACCATGTACTATTTCCCCAGGTGCTATAATATTTTAAGCGGCGCGCCTTGGTCTCAAGAGAAAAAACAAAAAAATAATCAGCGCGAATCTGCTAAATCCGCGATTTTTATCCGGGTGCTATCCAACAAAACCCTAAGAAACCTGAGCAGATCAAAACAATACGATAAAACAGAGAGCCTATATGAAAATAAATTTGCCGCTTATTTCAGGTGGTTTGTTCGCAGCCCTGGTCTTTGCTGCCTGTGGTTCTTCGAGCAGCCCGGCCGTTCCCACCGTGGTCTATTCAACCTCGCCCCCCATTCTCACCCCGGTCAGAATCTCACCCACATCCATCCCTCAGGGCCAAGTTGTCAGCTACAATGATCTGCAGGTGGTAATGAGCCAGGCCGAGATCACAACCGCCTACGTAACAGAATATGACTCCGAAAGAGAGCCAACCTCGGGAGGCAAATTCCTGTGGATCGAGGTGCAATTTGAAAATACTGGCTCCAAAGAGCAGATCATGCCAACTCCCGAGCATTTTAGCGTGGTTTATGGCACAAGCGAATTTAAGCCAGCCTATGGGCACCGCAAAAATTATATTGACTACGACGCATTAAAACCGGGCCTGTTACCAGGACAGAAAGTGGCGGCCTGGCTGCGTTTCGATATTCCCGGGATCGCTGAGTTGGGAGAACTCCGGTTCGTTTTTCTGCCTGAGAGTGTCCAGGTGAGTCTTTCGTCTGCCTCCACCGGTTACACCTGGGCCGACCACCCGGAGTTCTATTGGCAGTGCGCACAGTAAAAACATCCTTCACAAGTGGAATTTTTTCGAGCTTTTGTTGTTTCTACGCAAGCTCCCAATCATGGCACAGTTCATCTTGATGTAAAGATGCCCACTCGCTCACCAGACCCAAGACCCGCGCGGGGAGACTGCTGGACAACTCACAAAACATATTCCAGCCCTTCTCGCTTAAATTGAGTTTCATATAATTGGCTGTACAGCCCGCCCGCCACCAACAGCTCATCGTGAGTGCCGCGCTCTACGATCCGCCCGCGATCCATGACCAGGATCAAGTTCGCAGAAAGGATGGTACTCAGGCGGTGCGCAATCACAATCGAGGTTCGCCCCGCCATGACACGCTTCAAGGCTTCCTGGATCAACGCCTCAGACTCGCTGTCCAGGCTGCTGGTGGCCTCATCCAGCACCAGGATACGTGGGTTTTTCAGGATCACGCGCGCCAGGGCAATGCGCTGTTTCTCACCACCGCTCAGGCGGTAACCGCGCTCACCTACAATAGTATCGTAACCATCTGGAAGACCGATCACAAATTCGTGAATATTAGCCGCCCGCGCAGCCACCTCAATCTCAGCTTGGGAAGCTTCAGGTCTGGCATAAGTCAAATTAGTGCGAATGGTATCGTGGAACAGGTAATTCTCCTGCGTCACCATGCCAATCTGCACAGCCAGCGAGTCGAGCGTTACTTCACGCAGATCAATCCCATCGATGCGAATAGCGCCGCTGCTCGGGTCGTACAGGCGCGGAATGAGGTAGGTGGTGGTCGTCTTGCCAGCGCCGGAAGGTCCAACCAGGGCAATCAATTGTCCGGGTGTGGCGTGGAAAGAGATGCCGCTCAAAGCCACTTCGCGCGCCTGTGACACAGCCTCAGTCTGGACAGCATCTGCGTTTCCATCCAATCCAGCCTTTATAAGCTGCGGATTATTTTCGTTTTCCAGCTTTCCAGATGGCTTGTCCTGGCTGGGCTGCCCACTCAGGGTCGCCTTGACATCTTCCATTTTTCCATAACGCCTCACCTGGCTGAGCAGCTTGGACTCATCAATGCTGTAATTGAAGGAGACGTTATCAAATTCAAGTTCACCACGCACATCCTTCAGCGCAAGCGCATTCCTTTTCTCGGCAATATCCAGGGGTAGGTCGATGATCTCGAACACGCGCTCAAAACTGACCATGCTGGTGCTGAAATCGACCGGAGCGCCTGCCAGCCCCTGCAGTGCTCCGTAGAGTTGGCCAAGATACGAACCAAAAGCCACAATCGTCCCAACCGTGAACGCGCCTTGAATGACATAATAGCCGCCCAAACCATAGACCAGGGCTGTACCCACCGCGCTGACCAAACCAATGATGACCAAAAAGGCTGAACCGACCACAGCCCGTTGCACGCCGATGTCACGTACACTGGCGGCCCGCTGTCGGAAGCGAGCTTCCTCCTCCAGTGTGCGTCCAAAAAGTTTGACCAGCAGCGCCCCACCTATATTGAGGGTCTCATTCATGTGAGCATTCATCTGTGCGTTGGATTCCATACCCCGCCGAGCAATATCGCGCAGACGCTCACCCAACTGTCGCGCTGCAATAATAAAGAGCGGCAGGATCAAGACACTGACAACGGTCAACTGCCATTGCAGGCTGAGCATGACCACCAGAAGGGCTGCAGCCTGGATGATATTGGTAATGATATTGACGATTGTATTGCTGATCGCATTCTGCGCCCCGACCACATCGTTATTCAGGCGGCTCATCAATTCGCCAATCTTCGTATTGGTAAAAAACCGCAGGCTCATACGCTGGAGCTTGGCAAAAAGCGAGACACGCAAGTCGTAGATGACGCCTTCGCCGATAGCAGCGTTCAACCTGCGTTGGATGACACCCACGCCGCCATTCAAAGCCGGGATGAAAAGCAACGCCAGGGCAAACACCAGCAAACCGTTCAAATCTTTTCCTGGCAGCACTTTATCAATCAAGTTGCGAAAAATGAGCGGAGAAACCAGCGACAAGCCAGTGCTGACCAGGATCGCGGCCAGCATCCCGCCCAGATGGCTCCAGTACGGGCGCGCATAGGCTAATACCCGCAGCAAGAGTTCTTTGGTTACCTTGGGAGGCTTTTCATCTCCAGAACGAACAAAAGCGTGCCAGCCGCCAGAATGCATTTTTTCATCTCCTTATCGATCATTTCACAGGCCCGCCAGCCTGTTCCGCGCAGAATTTCAAGAATACTATAAGACCAACCCCCTTATTACGCAACCAGTCATTCAGCCAGGTTAATGAAAGTCAAACAAGATAAGTTGTGAAGCCTTACAACCAGTCGAGAAACCACCAATCGCTTTGAGACTTGAGCGCTTCGTGGTTTAATACAACCAGTATGGACTACATCTTGCAGCTCCGCCAGTTAATCGGCCACCGCCCCATTTTGATGGTTGGCGCAGCGGTTCTGCTTGTGGATAGTGAGAATCGCTTGCTCCTGATGAAGCGCTCAGACAGCGGCTGCTGGGGCCCTCCCGGCGGCGGAACCGAGCCGGGTGAACGTGTGGAGGCAGCCGCCAAACGCGAAACGTTGGAAGAAACCGGGCTGCAGATCGGCGAAATGAGCTTGTTTGGTGTCTTTTCAGGCCCAGAGCTATATTACAAATATCCCAACGGCGACGAAGTTTATAATGTCACCATAGTTTATCTTTCACATGATTTTGAGAGTGGATCTGGCCAGACGCGCATTAGTCTCGACCATGAACATACCACCTGGGGCTGGTTCGCCACAGCCGATATTCCAGAAAACATCAGCCCACCGATGAAACCCACCATCGAACAATTCAAACGCATATCCATCTAATTTCTCGTTTTTTCTCCAGGAGCAGTCCCATGCAATTGAACGGCATATTTGCCCCCATTGTCACCCCCTTCGACGATAATGAAAACATCAATTACCCGGTCATCAAACAATTGATCGACTATGTGCTTGCTAACGGTGTGGTCGGGCTGGTGCCCGGCGGCACCACCGGCGAAGTATATGCTTTCAACGAAGCCGAACGTCTGGAGCTTTTCAAATTCGTCAAAGAGTACGCTGGCGAGCGGGCCACACTCATCGCCGGAACCAACTCGGGCGCCACGCGCGACGTGCTGCGCTACTCGGAAATTGCCGCCAAAATGGGCTATGATGCCTTGATGGTCGCCGTGCCGCCTTACTCACGCCCCAATCAGCGCGAGCTGCTGGCTCACTACCGCGCCGTAGCCCAGGCAGTTGACCTGCCGATCATCCTTTATAACTTTCCCTGGCGGGCAGGAAGCGAGGTGGGCTATGATGTTCTGGATGGACTGCAGGAATACAAACACGTCATCGGCATCAAGGAGGCCAGCGGTGAAATGGCGCGCGTTTACGAAATGCGCCTGCGCTATGGCGATCGATACCAGATCATCTGCGGTTCCGACGATGAAGCCCTGGATTACTTCCTGTGGGGCACGCAGAGCTGGATCGGCGGAGCAGCCTCCTGTGCGCCTGGCCAGCATGCCGCGGTGCTCGCTGCTGCCCAGGCAGGCGATTTCATCCAGGCCCGCGCGCTCATGGAAAAACTTCTACCCATGCTGCGCAATATGGAAAGTGGCGGATACACCCAGAAAGTCAAGGTTGGCTGCCAACTTCTCGGCCTGCCGGTCGGGAATCCGCGCCGCCCGCTGCTGCCGCTTCTGGATGAAGATCGCCGCGAATTCGAGCGCGTCTTTGCCCTGGCCCAGTAGAGACATTGCCTCCAGCGTCCTGGCAACGTCTTAACGATTCACGCAGGAGACCGCCATGAAACAAATTCCCTTTCTTGATTCACACACTGGCGGCGAGCCCACCCGCCTGGTTGAAACCGGAGCGCCCGAACTGGGCCAGGGCACAGTCGCCGAAAAGTTGCTCCGCCTAAAAGCAGACCATGACAGCTTCCGCTCACAAGTGCTCAACGAACCGCGCGGTTCGGACGTACTGGTCGGCGCCCTGCTGGTACCCCCGGCGGACCCATCCTGCCAGTTGGGCGTGATCTTTTTTAATAACGTGGGCTACCTAGGCATGTGCGGACACGGGACAATCGGCCTGGTGGCTTCACTCTCCTACCAGGGACGTCTGGCCCCCGGCGCTTACCGCATCGAAACGCCCGTCGGTGTGGTCGAAGCCACCCTGCACCCCGCTGAAACCGGGCTGGCGCGCCTTGCGCCTTACCCAAATCGCGTCTCTGTCCGCAACATTCGCGCCTACCGGCACTTGAAGCAGGTGCCAGTCGCGATCGATGGGCGCATCGTTCACGGCGACGTGGCCTGGGGCGGCAACTGGTTTTTCCTGGTTCACGACCACGGGCTGCCAATTTTCCTCGAAAACCTGGAAGGTTTGACTGATTTTGCCTGGCGCTTACGCGCAGCCTTTACCAGCCTGGGCATCAGCGGCGCGGACAATCAGGAAATTGACCACGTTGAACTCTTTGGCAGCAGTCCCCAGGCCGACAGCCGGAGTTTTGTGCTCTGCCCCGGCAAGGCTTATGACCGTTCGCCCTGCGGAACCGGCACCAGCGCCAAACTGGCCTGCCTGTACGCGGATGGCAAATTAGCCGAAGGCCAAATCTGGAAACAACAAAGCGTGGTGGGTAGTATTTTCGAAGGACAGATCCAAATTCAGGACGGCCAGGTGATCCCAACCATCACCGGCGAAGCCTGGGTCATGGCTGAAGGCCAGCTGCTACTCGATGAACGTGATCCATTTAGTGCCGGGATTCCAACAAGAGGAGACAACGCGTATGACAACAAAAACTGATGTTCTGATCATTGGCGGCGGTTCGATTGGCTTGAGCTGCGCCTATTATCTGCAAAAAGCTGGGCGCCACGTCACCATCCTCGATCAAAAGCAAATAGCGATGGGCAGTTCAGCCGGCAATGCCGGTCACATCGTCCCCAGTCATATCGTCCCACTGGCTGCGCCAGGTATGATCGCGACCGCGCTCAAGTGGATGCTCAACCCGGCCACCAGCCCCTTCAGCATGAAGATCAGCCTGGATCCGGCCTATATCGCCTGGTTATTACAGTTTGCCATGGCTTGCAGCCAGACTAACGTGGCGCGCGCTATCCCGGCGTTAAAATCCATCGGCCTATTGAGTGCTCAAAATTTCGCTGACCTGATCACAATTGAAAATTTCACCTGCCACTACAACCAGACTGGCCTGCTGTTCCTTTACAAAAGCGAATCTGCCTTTGAAGGCGGCAAGCACGAAGCAAGCCTGCTGCACCAGCATGGGCTGCCAGCCGAAATCCTCGACCAGGCCGCCGTCCAGCAACGCGAACCAGCTTCCCTGCCGGAAATTCTCGGTGGAGTCCACTTTACTGGCGATGCGTCATTGGACCCGGCCATCTTCCTGCAGCAACTGGCCCAGCGCGTGCGCGAACTGGGCGCAGTTATTCATGAACAAACCCCGGTCACCGCGCTCGAAAGCTCCAACGGGCAGATCTCGCGCGTCAGGACCTCCGTGCATGATTTCGAACCAGCCCTGGTAGTGCTCGCCGCTGGAGCCTGGTCTCCCGTTGTGGCCCGCGGACTGGGCTTGAACATCCCGATCCAACCGGCGCGCGGTTACAGCCTGACCATGCCGGCCCCCCCAAATATGCCCCAGCAGGCCCTTCTTCTGGCTGAACGGCGCGTGGCAGTTACGCCGCTGGGTGACCGGCTGCGCTTCACCGGACGGCTGGAATTGAGCCCGCTGGATACGACCGTCAGCCAGAAGCACATCGACGGCATCCAACGCGCCGTGCGTGAATACATCCGCTTGAACGACAGGCTGGAGATCCAGGAGACCTGGGCCGGGCTGAGGCCAACGACCCCGGATGGTCTGCCCATCATCGGATTTTCGCCGCGTCATGCCAACCTGTTGCTGGCCAGCGGACACGCCATGCTGGGTCTCTCACTCGGCCCAGGGACCGGCCAATTGGTCGCAGAAATCGCCAATGGTGTCCAACCCAGCTTTGACCTTTCAGCATTCAAAGTCGAACGGTTTAATTAGCGAGGTAAGTCGCTACCTCCTTATGCAGAATTCCCGTCTATCGATCGCCATCAAAGCGCTGTGCCAATTGGGGTTTACCCAGGTGGCGCTCAACTTGTTATATAAATTCGGCCTGGCAACCGGACACTACCAGCGCGCGATCCGCCCACCGGCGCAGGTCAAATCCCTGCGCTTAATCCCAATTCTGCCCCAGCCCGACCCGCAACAGGTTAGCCTGGCCCTGGGCGAAAACGGCCAGCGCGCTTTGCTTGCCGAAGCCGCTGAAATTGCCGAAAGTGGACAATTTCGCCAGTTTGGCGCAGAGCCCACCCCACTTAGGCTTTCACCCACCGGACCCCTGGCACATTGGACAGCCTATGAAACCGGCAAAATTGACCTGGGCGCCCTGGCGGACGACATCAAGCTGGTTTGGGAACCGGCCCGTTTTGGCTGGGCTTTCATATTAGGGCGCGCTTACCACCTCAGCCAATCTGAACATTATGCCGCTGCTTTCTGGCGTCACTTTGAGGTCTTCAACAGCGCCAACCCCGCTTACCTGGGCCCCAACTGGACATCCGGGCAGGAAGTCGGGCTGCGTCTGATAGCCTGGGTCTGGGCTGCACAGATCTTTGCCAGGTCGGAACACTCCAGCCCGCACCGCCTGGCAGCCCTGGCGGCTGCCACAGCCGTCCACGCCGCGCGCCTTCCGGCTACGCTGCTGTATGCCCGTTCACAGAACAACAACCACCTCTTGACCGAAGCCGCCGCGCTCTTGACAGCCGGGCTGGCCCTGCCCGGACACCCACAATCCGAGCAATGGGTTAAAACAGGCCGGCGCTGGCTGTCCTGGTGTTTCACCCACCAGATCGATGTCAATGGTGAATACGTCCAGCATTCCACAAATTACCAGCGCCTGATGCTGCAAACTGCTCTGTGGGTCAATGCCATCTCCGCTGCAGCCTCCGCTTCTTCCATGCAGCGCGACATTTTCCCTGACCCAAAAGCGCGCCAACAACTGGCCCTCGCCACCCGCTGGCTGCTCTCACGGCTCGACCCGCCCACCGGGCAGGTGCCCAACCTTGGCGCAAACGACGGCGCCTTGATCTTTCCACTCTCCAGTTCCGACTTTTCTGATTACCGCCCCCTGGCCCGGGCCGCCGCGCGCGCTTTCGACCCAACCTCAATTCCCAATCAAAAATCCCAGATCCCCAACCCAGGAGCGCAAAGCCAAGACGAGATGTCGCTCTGGTTTGGCCTTCCGCTCACAAGTGAGCAGCCCGGCGATCAGAATCCGGCTGACGGCCTGATCCATGCCAAAAATTCCTGGGCTTCACTGCGCGCCATCCAATACACCTCGCGCCCATCGCACGCCGATCAACTCCACTGTGACCTGTGGTGGCGAGGATTAAACATTGCCCAGGATGCCGGCACCTATCGTTACAATGCCGCCCCACCCTGGGACAACTGCCTGACCTCCACGCTCGTCCATAACACCATCAGCGTCAACGCCCAGGAGCAGATGACCCGCGCCGGTCGCTTTTTGTACCTGGATTGGCCCGCCGCCGGCTTCGCAGAACAGGCCAGCTCCCCCCAGCGCGTTTGCGCCCACAGCGCAGCCTATGGCCGAATGCGCCTGGACCACGAACGCTCGCTGAGTGTTTCCCCGGACGAACGCTGGCTGGTCGAAGATACATTGGTCAGCACAGCGCCTGCAGGCCACCAGGCTCCCACCCGTATTTACCGGCTGCACTGGCTCCTGCCGGACTGGGAGTGGCAACTGGACACCATCGACGCCCACCCGACCCTGCGGTTAAGCTCACCCTTAGGTTGGATCAGCCTGGCGATCTCGGCAAACCAACCTTTAAAGCGCGTTGGCTTGCTGCGCGCAGGGGAGCTGCTTTACGGCGATGGCCTGCTTTCACCCGTTTTTGGCTGGTTCTCCCCCACGTACAATGTTAAAAAGCCAGCCCTTTCCCTGGCAGTCGAAGTACAATCGTCCCACAACGTCAGCTTCACCAGCGAATTTATATTTCCGCCCATAGAATAGGCTTCGATGAACATTCTCCTGATCCACCAGGCCTTTGCAGCATTGGACGAAGCGGGCGGAACGCGCCACCATGAATTGGCGCGCTTTCTCGTCCAAAAGGGGCACACGGTCACCGTCATCGCCAGCCCGGTCAGTTATTTAACCGGGACATCCTCGCATAAGCGCAAAGAAGTGCTTGAAGGTGTCACGATCCTGCGGGCTTACACCTACAATGCCCTGCACAAATCCTTTGTTCACCGGGTTTTTGCCTTTTTCTCCTTCATGCTCTCCTCGTTTTTTATCGGCCTGGGCCAGAAAAATGTGGATGTGGTCTGGGGCACTTCGCCACCCATTTTCCAGGGTCTCACCGCCTGGGCCCTGGCCAGGTTGAAACGAGCCAGGTTCCTGTTCGAAGTACGCGACCTGTGGCCCGATTTTGCCATCGCGGTCGGAGTCCTAAAACACCCGACCCTCATAAAAATGTCACTCTGGCTGGAAAGGTTTCTCTATCGTCACTCTGACCGCATGATGGTCAACAGTCCAGGCTATGTGCAGCACGTCAAGAGTCGCGGAGCCATCTCCGTGGAACTCGTGCCAAATGGCGCAGACCCGGCCATGTTTCATCCCCTCGATGACGGCCGCAGCTTCCGCCAGGCTCACCAGTTAAGCGATCATTTTGTCGTGCTATATGCTGGAGCGCACGGCCTGTCAAATGACCTGCAAGTCGTCCTGGAATGCGCCAGCCAGCTAGCTTCCAACCCGGCCTTTCGCTTTGTTTTCCTGGGTGATGGCAAAGAAAAAACCGCCTTGCAGGCTCGCGCAGTCGAAATGGGACTGCAGAACGTCTTATTCCTGCCTTCTGTGCCCAAAAGTGAGATGGCCGCCGCCCTGGCCGGAGCGCAGGCCTGCCTGGCAATCTTAAAACCACTCGAAGAGTATAAAACGACTTACCCGAACAAGGTTTTTGATTATATGGCTGCCGGTCGCCCGGTCGTGCTGGCCATCGAGGGCGTCATCCGTGAAGTGGTCGAAGAAGCCGACTGCGGCGTTTTCCCGCGCCCTGGCGATGCCCGCGACATGGCCAACGCCATCCAATTCCTGGAAGCCGACCGCGAGCACGCCGCCATCCTGGGCATGCACGGGCGCAAGTACCTTGAAGAACACTTCAGCCGCGAGCGCATGGCCGATAAACTAACTGAAATATTTACAGCAATGGTTAACATTCAAGATTAGCTCAGATCTAGCCTGGTTATGACCTTACGCCTGGCTTTTCCCCGCAGGTGGTTTTTTTGTGCAAAGTAAATTCTTCTGTAATAGTCAGTGAACTGTTCAATCAATCGCTGATCAATACAAACAAACTTTAAGGAGATCTCGAATGGCTCAAGCCGACATTATCGCCGGAAACTGTGGTTTCTTAACCAGGGTACAAACCAGCATGGAGGGCAAGGTATGCAAGCTGCGCATCACCAGTGACTGCACCGCCATCCAGCGCATGGCTGAGGAATTGACAGAAGTTGAGCCGTTCAAGGAAATCTCCTTCAAACGCGCCATGCCAAAGACACACGAAATGGGCATCAAACACTGCACACATGCCGCCTGCCCTGTCCCGGTTGGCATCATCAAAGCCATCGAAATCGAAGCCGGATTGGCCCTGCCCACCGACGTCAGCATCAAACTCTCCAAGACAAACCAGGAATAAACTTGCGTCTTTGGCTCGCCCGCATCCTGATTGGGCTGGTCATCGCCTGGAATTTACAGGCCGCGCTTGCATTTTTCATCGAGCCGGGAGTCTTCGCTCCCAGTTTTGAGTTAAACAACCTGCCTGGCTTTACTGCTATGCGCGGAATTGCGGTCTTGTTCGTCATGTGGAACGTGCCATACTTCGTAGCAGCCTGGCACCCAAGCCGGTACAAACTTTCCCTCAAAGAAGCCCTGATCATGCAGTCGTTAGGCTTGATTGGCGAGACAGGCATCCTGATCACACTCCCCCCCGGACATGCCATCCTACACAACGCCATCCTGCGCTTCATCGCCTTCGACGCCGCCGGCCTGGCCGCGCTCATCCTGGCCTTCTGGTTGGCAAGGACACAAAAATAGGTCCTGCCAAACAAAAACAATCTTCCCAACCCGAGTAATTGCTAACGACATGCGTCACAAGTTGTTCAGGTTGGAATTTTATCAAGATGACGTTTTTGGGGCACATCGTTTTCGCAAAGTCGAGAGCTGTGTAACCGAATAACGCGAAAGATATCAAACCCCCGCAGCAGGTTCGCGCCGGATCAGATCCGGGATCGTTTCCCGCGCTTGAATGAGGCGCGCCTTTCCATTTTCAATCAGCAACACGGCCGGACGGCGGGCGCCATTGTAATTACTTGACATGCTGATCTGATAGGCTCCGCTGACGGGAATGGCTATTAATTCATTTTCCTGGACGGCGCGCAGTGGGATCTGCTCGATGAGCACATCCCCGCTTTCGCAGTAAGGCCCAGCAATTGAAACAGGTCCGGACGGATCCGCCAGGGGTTTATCCACGGTCAAGCAGGAATATCTGGCGCCGTAGAGCGCATGGCGGGGGTTATCGGCCAGGCCGCCATCGACCAGCAGCCAGGTCTTGCCGGAGGTTTGTTTAACCGTGCCGACGCGATAAACTGCCACCCCGGCTTTGGCTATCAGGCTGCGCCCAGGTTCCAGATGCAGGTGTGGAAGGGTAAGCTTGCGTTTTTGGCAGCCAGCCTGCAGATTCGCCGTGATAAAACGCACATACTGCTCAATCGGCGGGTGAGGCAGGTCGTCCTCGTGATAAGAAACACCCCACCCACCCCCTGGGGAAAGATGCCAATCGTCTTGAAAACCAATCTCCTCGACCAGGTCAAGGACTCGGTCAATACCATCACCAAGAGGTTCTGGATCGCGAAATTGGGAGCCTTGATGAAAGTGAATCCCACATAATGGCAGGCCATTTTGGCGGCAGATATTGACTGCCTCCAGGATTTGTTCACGGCTCATGCCGAATTTGCTATCCGAATGCCCGGTCTGAGTGTAGGCATGCGTATCGACAGATGAGCCAGGCTGAAAGCGAAGCCAAAGCTCGGGCAGTATGTGAGTTTTAGCCAGTTCAAGCAGCTTACCCAATTCGGACAGGTTGTCGACAACGATTGTGCCCGCGTACTGGATGGCAGCTTGCAAATCTTCGGCATTTTTATTGACGCCATGAACGACAATCAGGTCTTTAGGCAAGCCCGCGTGAACGGCAATTCCGATCTCACCAGCGCCAGTACAGTCTACATTAAATCCTTGCAACCTGGCCCACTGAACGATGGCAGAGCAGAGAAAAGCTTTTCCAGCATACGTGATCGCCCAGAGTCCCGGCCAGGCTGCGCTCAAAAAACGTCGATATTGATCCGCGGCTATGTCCATATCTGCGCGGTCATAAATATAGAGCGGCGTAGCATGCTCTTCAGCCAGGCTCTGCAAGTCGCAGCCGCTGATCGTTAAATGATCCTGAATAATCTGTGTCCCGGATGGGAACAGGGCTAGTCTTGTCTTTATCATGGTTAAGGGAATGGGTTATTCTCCGAAGATTAGTATCATCCAAACCTCCCACGGGCTGAGCTCATCGGCTGGTGGGGTGGGCATGGGCGTTGGCTGGGGCGTAACGCCGGGGATCGGCACGACAATAATGACCTTGTCACCGGGCTTTCCCAGGTGAGCATCGCCGCGGGCGTAAGCATCCACTGCGTCGGATGAAGTGGCCTGCGCTACCTGTGTTTGGAGCGCAGCCTGGGTAAGCATGACACCTGTGGCTTGCACGTGCACCGTTGCGGCTTGATTTTGTAGATGGGCGAGCTCACCCAGACGCGTACTAAAGTTCATCACCAGGATGAGCGCCAGGCCGATCAGGATGAAGATGCCCAAACGACCGAAGTTTATTCCGAGGGGGCCGAGTTTCATACACCTATTTTACCACCGGCTCGGACCAGGCTGACCATATAATCAGGGATACTAACAATTGAGCAAAGTGCAGCCTTCGGCAGGGATAGAAGCTGTTAAAATAAAAAAACCCGTATTTCTACGAGTTTTTTTGTGCCGAAGGAGGGACTTGAACCCTCACTCCCTTACAGGAACTAAGCCCTGAACCTAGCGCGTCTGCCAATTCCGCCACTTCGGCCTTTGCGAAGTGTATTGTATCCAATTTTCGGGTTTTGTCAACCTTTGGCCGACACCTTTGGGTTAACACCTGGGCGAGCCCTATTTATTCCGATCTCCTGTCACATACGCTTGCACGGCTGTGAGCATAAAAGCTGCCAGTTGCGGATGAAGTTGGTCCAAGTTGCTTTTGAAGCGCAGATCCTGGTTGTATAAATTTGCCAGGCCAAGCAATTGTTCCAGGTTGGGTGTCCAAAAGTTATCCATGTGCGCCCGCCAGCGCTCGACAAGCCTTTGCGCTTCGGCTGAGTCTGCGCCTGCCGGCATGGCAGCAACCATATCAACATAGACCTGCCGGCCTTCATCCAGGATGGATTGTTTTTGTTCGGCGGAATAGTCCTGCCACTTCTGATTGGAAGCTCTGACAGTTTCAGGGTCATACATTTTCTCTACTTCGGCAGCGTACTGTTGCTCTTCTTGTGCACTAAATCCGGAAAAAATCTGTTTATTGCTCATCTCTGTTTTTCCTTCCAAATATACCGGGAAAATGCCGCCGCTGGTTTTTTTACTAACTATCAGACAGCTCGTTCGACTTTAGTTCCCCCGTATGCAATAAAGACAGGAAGGACTCTACCGCCTGGGGGTCGAAATGCTGGCCTGATTGTTCTTGGATATAGTTGATGGCCTGTTCGTGAGTCCAGGCTTGGCGATACGGGCGATCTGATGTCAGGGCGTCATAGACATCCACCAGCATAAACATCCGCGCGACAAATGGAATTTGCTCAGCTTTCAGTCCGCGAGGGTAACCACTGCCATCCCATTTCTCGTGGTGACAATATGGGATATCCAGAGCTGGGCGCAGGTATTCAATCGGGACAAGCATCTCGTAAGCCAATTGGGGATGGCGGCGCATGATAAGCCATTCAGCCTCGGTCAGGCGACCTGCTTTCGATAAGATCTTATCCGGCACACCCAGCTTGCCGATATCGTGCAGTAAAGCACCCCTGCGCAGATGTACGATTTGAGCGCTATCGAAGCCCAGGCGCTTGGCCAAGCGCAGGGTTAACTCTGTCACGCGGCGGGTGTGGTTTTCAGTGCCCTCATCCCGCAAATCCATGGCTCGCGACCAGCCCGCGATAGTGGCATCGTAAGCTTCGAGAAGTTCAGCATTGGCCCGCTGCAAGTCTTCAAAAATCTGCAGATGGTCAATGACCAGGGAGGCCTGTCCGGCCAGGGTTTTAATAGTGCGCAACCAGTCATCATCTTTTGGCAGCGCTGAACGGTGAAATACTTCGCAGACCCCGATCAAACGTGAATCTACAATCAAGGGCGCGCCGACGTAGCTAACAAAACCTTCCAGTATCCATTCGGGATCCTTCAAAAAGTCCAGGCCCTGGCCGCCGCGAAGATCGTCGCCCTGGAAGACACCCAGTTCCGGGGAGACTTTCCCGCCCAGGCTGGTACCCAGGCTGATCCGGGTTTTTCCGATTGCCGAGGTCAAAAAGCCGCGCCCACAGGCGTATTCAAGCGATTGCGTTTGGGGATTAAAACGCAAGATGGCAGCCGCAGCCACGCCCAGGCAACCAATCAACTGTTCAACCACGATTTCAAGGGTTTCTTGTGGGCTGAGATGGGCTGCAACAGTGGAATCTATAGTCTGCAGAGCCTGCAACTCGGTAACACGCTGCTGTACCTTTCCAAAAAGATTGGCGTTTTGAGCGCTCAGACCCACCTGGTTGGCCACAACACTCAGCCACTCCAGATCTTCTGCTAAATATTCTTGTTGCCTGGGGCTTTGCAGTTCGATCAAGCCAATAACCTGATCCTCGGCCAGCATGGGAAGGTAGCAGGCTGAACGCATATCCTCACCTTCGCTGCTAACGATCATACCAACTGGTCCATTGTATATTTCAGCTGGATCAGCGCTGATTAACGGCTGGCGAGTCCGGATTGCCTGAGAACAAAGCGAGGTTGAATAGTTGTTGCCTATTTCCAGGAAAGGATAGAGTTTGGCGTCAAATTCCGTTCCTTCCAGGTTGGCATAGATCATTCGCAGGGTTTGTTTTTCCGCATCCATCAAGGCCACTGAAAAATAAGCACAGTCCGTCAATGGTTTTAGGCTATGGTAGGATGCACGGCAAATCGCTGACAAATCGCGCAGGCTCGCGAGCTCCCGCCCTAAGGCTGCCAGCTGAGCCTGATGTCGCAAATGTTTTAGCAAAGTGGCTTCGGCCAGTTTGCGCCCGGTGATATCCCGCGCCACCCAAATCACTTCACTGGTTGTCATGGCTGAAATGGAGGCTTCAAACCAGACCGATTGGTTTTGGAGCAACATTTCATACTCGATAGAATATGTTTTCTGAGTTTCCAGGGCTTTTCGAATGGCTTGATAAATAACTTGAGCCTGATGCTCCGGAAAAATATCCTCCAGCTTTTTACCTAACAACTCCTCAGCCGGCCGGGCTAATAAGCCCGGGTTTGTTGGGGCAATTTTCTGGTAGATCCCATCCTGATCGATCACAATCACCACATCATGCAGCGCAGCAAACAATGCGCGCAGTTCAGCCTCTGAAGCGGCCAGGGCTTCCTGAGACTGTCGATATTGCTCAAGCACCTTTTTTTGTTCCAACGCGTTGCGAACCGCCTGCCCCAGTCGTTCAGTACGGTCTTTCAGTAAGTAATCCGCAGCGCCTTGACGCATGGCAGCTACGGCAGCTTCTTCGCCAATTCCGCCTGAGACAATGATGAAAGGTACTTCCAGGTTGTGAGATTTGCCCTGCAAATCCTTCAAAAGCTCCAGAGCGCGCAGGCCGCTGAATTGCGGCAAGGACCAATCCGACAGGATCAGGTCATAAACAGATTCGAGCGCGGCTAAATAAGCGCGCTCACTTTCCACGCGTGTCCAGTCGACCTTGAAGCCCTCCTTCTCAAGGTGCAGAACCATTAGATCAGCGTCGGACGGGGTATCTTCGACGATTAGTACTCGTAAGGGCACAGACAATGGGTACTCCTGTTAACCACAAACTAAGCAGAATTTCAGAAAAATAGGTACTCATTTATGGAAAGATGTAGCAGGAGCTTGATTGATCAGCATCCAGTACAATCCTAACTGCTGCACAGCTTCAGCAAAGCGTTGAAACTCGACTGGCTTGCGCACATAACTGTTAGCCCCCAAACGATAACTAGAAAGAATATCTTCCTCTTCATTTGAAGATGTGAGAATGACGATTGGCAGGAGTTGTGTGCTCGGATTGGCACGGACACGTTCCAATACGTCCAGGCCACTCAGCTTTGGCAGCTTCAGGTCGAGCAAAACCACTTGAGGCAGAATGTACGCTTCCCGGTTCGAATAATTCCCCGTGCCGAATATATAGTCCAGCGCTTCTTCCCCATCCCGAACAACGATGACCTCGTTGAGTACACGGCTAAGCTTAAGCGCCCTGAGGGTTAATTCTTCGTCATCGGGATTATCTTCCACCAAAAGAATAATTTTTTTTTCATCCATTTATTTTATCTCCAAGGGTAAAGTAAAAAGTCGCGCCCTGGCCTGCGGCAGCTTCAGCCCAAATACGCCCGCCATGCCGGGCAATAATGCGCTGCACAAGGCTCAGCCCAATGCCGGTGCCCGGGAATTCCTGAACGCTGTGTAATCGCTGGAATGGGCTGAACAGTTTGTCTGCATAGGCCATATTGAAGCCAACACCGTTATCGCGCACAAAGAAAACGCGCTGGCCAGGTTGATCAAGTATTCCAACCTGGATGTGGGCTTGATCTCTCTGGGCAGTAAACTTAAGAGCATTATTTAACAAGTTTTCCAGGGCAATCTTCAATAAATTATAGTCTACCCGCGCAATAAGGTCGGGAGCAATCTCAAATATAATTTTCCGTTCTGGAACCTGGGCTTGCAATTCATCGGCAATCTGCCGGGCTACCAAACCGAGATCGATGTGCCCGAAATGCATCTCGCGGCGCGCGACCCGCGAAAGGTTGAGCAAATCTTCGATTAATTGCGCCATTCGGTGTGAAGCTTCCTGGATACGCGCCAAATGGTGCCGCCCCCGCTCATCCAATTTTCCGGCATAGTCTTCCAGTAGGGCCGCGCTAAAGCCATCCAGAGCGCGCAAGGGAGCGCGCAAATCGTGCGAAACCGAATAAGAAAAGGCCTCCAGTTCCTGGTTAGCACTGGTGAGTTGGGCGGTACGCTCGGCTACGCGCTGTTCAAGATCAGCATTTAGCTGACGGATTTTATCCTGAGCTTCTTTCTGGTCTTCGACTACACTCAACAACGCATGGCGGGATCTTGTCGCTTCGCTATACAGGCGCTGAAATTCGATTTGGTCGGCCTTGATTTTTTCCTCGGCTTGATTACGCTCGGTAATATCCATGATATTCCCAACCACTCGAACCACTTTATCCTGCTCGATAACTGCCTCGGCCATGGTATGGATCCAAAGTTGTTCGTTGCTTGCGTTGGTAAAGAGCAGCTCAAGATCATAGGGTTGACCTTTCTCGAGACAAGCCTGAAATGCAGCCTGAACGATTTGGCGATCAGTTGGGGTATAGCACAAGAGGCTCTTTTGGATGAGCGCTGGCGAACCGGGCGGAAATTCCTGAGCAGAAAACCCATAAATACGGTAGACTTCATCCGTCCAAAACATGGATTGCTGAGCAACATCCCATTCCCAACCGCCCATTTTGGTCAGGCGTTGCGTAGCGTTCAAACGATTTGTGGTTTGAGAGAGAATCTCATGAAGGTCTTCGCGTCGCTGCCGGTTGATCATCAATAAGCCCAGCAAGACAGTCCCAACCGGATAAATCGCCATCACCGGCAAGCTGATATTGGCCAGCACGCGTTGGGCAATATCCCAGGGCAAGGTGAGCATCAAGGCCAGCATGACCAGATGGCTGATGATGCCAAAGAGATACAGTTCTTGCCAACTGGTCGTGACCAGCGGGTGCTTGCAGAGCCGACGCCAGGCGATGCCGATTGAACCGGTCGCCAGGATCACCAAAATACCAGCCAGGGCTCCGCTGCCGCCCTGGTAAAAACGCAGCGCGGCGGTAATGGCCATAGCGATGAGGGTGGGAACGGTCCCGAAAAATAATCCTGAAATACTCAGCAGCACCGAACGGGTATCAAAAATCACACCCGGGGTCAAAACCCAGGGCGTTAACATCACAACCATACCAATCACGCCAATCAGAAAGCCAGAGACTGTCTGGCGAAATGGAACCTGGATAACGCGGTCACGTATGCTGAAGATGTCGAAAACAAGCACCAGCGCCAGCAGCAGGGCAATATTTTGGACTAAACCAAGGAAGGAAGGCTCATTCATCGGTACTATCCTGGGCACGGATAATGCGCGGTGTTGGGTTTCAAGGCTTCAACCCAACGTAAAATAAAAAATTGCGCCCGCATCCACAGCCGCTTCAGGCCAGATGCGTCCGCCATGCCGGGCAACGATCCGCTGTACAATGGTCAGCCCAATCCCCGTACCCGGGAACTCATGTATGCCGTGTAAACGCTGAAAGGGGATGAACAATTTGTTCACATAAGCCATGTTAAAACCTGCGCCGTTATCGCGCACAAAAAAGACTCTCTCGCCAGATTGGTCGAGCATTCCAACCTGAATGCGAGCCTGCGTCCGCTGGCCAGTAAATTTAAAGGCATTGCGCATTAAGTTTTCCAGGATGATTTTTATTAAATTAGAGTCCGCCCGAACCTTAAGCCCGGGAGTAACCTCAAATTCTACCTGCCGCCCACCCGCAAGGGCCTGGGCTTGCAGTTCAGCGGCAACCTGGCAGGCCACTGCGCTGAAATCCACCCATTCAAGTTTCATCTCACGGCGGGTGATCCTGGAAAGGTTGAGCAGGTCTTCGATCAATTGTCCCATGCGTCGCGAGGCTTCTTGAATGCGCGCCAGATAGTGCTGGCCTTGCTGATCCAACTGTTCCTGGTAATCCGCGATCAAGGCTGTGCTGAAGCCGTCCAGCGCACGCAAAGGCGCGCGCAGATCATGCGAAACCGAATAGGAAAAGGCCTCCAGTTCCTGGTTAGAAACGGTCAATTGAGCCGTGCGGTCAGCTACACGTTTTTCGAGTTCCGCATTGAGCTGGCGGATTTGTTCCTGGGCCTCCTTCTGGTCTTCGACCACGCTCAACAGCGCATGGCGAGAGTGCTCCGCTTCGATAAGCAGGCGTTTTAACTCGATTTGATCGGCCTGGACTTGTTCTTCCACTTTTTTACGTGTGGTGATATCGCGGTTGCTCTCGCGGCGCCCCAGGTACTGCCCATCGCTGGCATACACGGCGGTACATGAATGGGCGATCCAGCGAATCTCGCCGTAAGGAGTGATAATTCGAAAATCCAATTCCAGGTTTTGTTCCCGGGCTTCGTGACCAACCGCGTAATGGTGCACCATGATTTTTGACTGGTCGTCCGGGTGTGTGATTTGCAACATGAGCTGCGGGTTAACCAGGAACTCAGTCGCAGTATGCCCGCTAATGCGTTCACAGGAAGGCGAGATGTAGTGATAGCTGCCATCCGGGGCCAGCCAGGATTCCCAATCATAGGTAAATTCTGCCACGGTCCGATATTTCTCTTCGCTCTCACGCAGGGCTGCCTCAGCCCACTTACGCTCACTGATGTCACGGGAGACGCCGCGCGCCTCCACCTTGCCGCTCTCCGGGTTGATGTAGTAGCTGGTGATCACTTCTGTATACACAGAAGTGCCATCCTTGCATGGCTGCTCGACTTCTTCGGTGTAAAATTTACCGGCAGGCTCTCTGCCCGCCAGAACATCTTCGGCCCGGCGGCGAGTTAGGTTGACCATGCGCTCACTGGCTTCAGCGCTGAACGCCTGGGTCAGAGGCTGGGACAATACTTCCCCGGGGGTGTACCCGCGCAGCCTCTCGACCGATGGGCTGATGTAGCGAAAATACATCGTTTCGGTATCCAGGATCCAGACCACATCCTTGATATTTTCGGTGAGCAGGCGATATTGGGCTTCGCTTTTTTGCAAGGCTGCTTCACGGGTACGCACAGTCTCCTTCATAATCTCAAAACTATGGGCGAGACTGGCGACTTCGCGATATGGGCCGGCCTGGGATACCGCCAGAGCCTGGCCGCTGTAATCACCAGCAGCGATTTTCGCTGCGGCTACTTTTAATCCGTCAATGGGGCGAGTCAACGAATTTGCAAGCATATAGCTGATCAACGCGCCAAATGCGATCACAATACCGCCAAATAACAGGGATGAATTTAATAACATCCGCGTTTCAGCATCAACTTCTTGCATTCTGCGGCTGGCCCCAATCAGAAATTTCCGGCCTTGCGCATCGTAGAAGGGAACCAGAACCACACGGATGCGCCCCCATTTGTCATCGTTTACCTGGAATTGAGGCTGCATCGTTTCAAAAGCCCGTGTGTATAACTCCGGATTCGAATGGACTTCCAAAAAGCCAGCCTGGTCGCGTTTACTTGCATCCTTTCCGGGCGAAGTGGCCGAGGTAAATACAGTTTTCCCTTCCAGAATCATCAAGCTCCACAGATATTCCATGCCGGTTTCCTTGCAGATGGTATTAAACCGATCGACAATCTGCAGGTATTCCGCATCCGTGACAGAATCCGGCCCAGTAATCTGGTCATGATAGTGGGCTGGCAAGACATCTCGGGCCAGGTTGGCCGCGGTGAGCAGTTCCTGGTCGATCCCAGATTCTAAGGAGTGCAGCCAAACTTGGTAACCAAAATAGGTTGCCCCTGCTGATATTAAAACAAGAAAACCAACCAAAACCAGGAATAATAGATTCCGAATTTTCATTCTGTCTCCGCGCCGCTGGCATAGCGTGGAGGTTTTCCTGCCTTGGTTGCCAGCTGATTTACCTCGCGTTTGAGCTCCAGAATCCGATCTTCGCGCCCAAGGGTGACATTCTGCCAGCGGCGCAGCTCCTCAAGCTGTTCGTTTATTTTTGCTTCGGCCTTTTTGTGCTCGGTAATATCCCTGGCAGTCCCCTCAAAACCAATGATTATCCCGGCAGCATCCTTTACAGGAACAGCGCTGGAGGTGTGCCAGTACCAGGTTCCATCGATATGCTCCACGCGGTACTCAATGCCCTCCTGCCGTTGTCCGCTCTCGATCACTTTTTGCAGCCAGCGCATACAACCCGCCAGGTCATCCGTATGGACGAACTGCTGAAATGGATGCCCGACAACCTGGTTCACCGGGTGTCCCAAGAGCGTAGTCCAGGCGGGTGAGACGAAGGTGAAGACCCCATCCACCCCAAGGGTATAGATGATGTCATGACTGTTCTCGACAAGCCAACGGAATTTTTCTTCGCTTTCGCGCAGCGCTTGCTCGGCTTGCTTGCGTTCGGTGATGTCACGACTGGAACCGGTTAGCGCAACCACTGTGCCGCGTTCATCCAGAATTGCCTTCGCGGACCAACTCAGCCAGCGCCAACCGTGGCGGGTGTCGGCTCTTGACTCATAAGAACATTCGTAAGGCGGGTTAAATAGCGACGCCAGCGCCTGTTCCACAATGGGCAAATCCTGCGGATGTACCAGGGGCGCATAGGAGCGCCCAAGAAGCTCTTCTTCGGTTTTATCAAAGTAATCACAATATACTGAATTTACATACAAGAGACGCCCTTGCGGGTCAGTCTTGACCAGCAAATCCTGCTGATTCTCAACGATCAAGCGGTAATTCGCTTCGCTCGCGCGCAGCGTCTGCTCGATCTGTTTGCGTTCAGTGATATCCACGTGCGTGCCAATCATTTGCAACGCCTGTCCATCGGCATCCCGGCGCAAAGCCCTTCCACGTCCGTGAATCCAGCGCCAGCTACCATCCCTGGCCATCATGCGGAATTCGACATCCACCAAGTCGGTCTCATTCTGCAAGCAAACCTTGTTGGCTGCCAGAGCCGCCTCGCGGTCTTCCGGGTGGATCAAATTGAGCCAGGTTTCCAAGGCTGCGGGCAGTTCCTTTGGGGCATAACCGAGCATGTTGAAATAGGCCGGGCTGTAATAGACTTCGCTGCTGGGGATATCCCAATCCCAAAGACCGTCATTGGTGGCATCCATGGCATTACGAAAACGTATTTCGCTTTCCTGTAGCTGGCGGGTGCGCAACTCCAGCAGATCCTGGCTGCGCAGCAAGGCGCGTTCCCGGCGGGCTCGCTCGCACAGTTCAAGCAGATACTCGGGCGCAAATGGTTTATGCAGGTAGGCGGCTGCGCCCATTTTCATCCAGGTCAGGGCCAATTCCGGCTGTGGGTCGGTAGTCATCATCATACAAACACAATTTGGAGCTTTCGCCTGCAAAGCCTGCAATAAGTCATCACCCAATCCATCCGGCAGATGATAGTCCAGAACAGCCAGATCGAAGGCGTTCCGCTCGATCTGGCTCAAACCTTCTTTGGCCGAAAAAGCCACCTGCGTCAGATAGCCATGCGCTTGAAAAACCTGCTGGAGGCGGGTGGAAACAAATTTGCTATCCTCAACAATCAGCACCCTGAGAACAGCTTGCGGTTTTTCGCCTTTTAACAGGGCCTGGACTTGGGCAATAAAGTGCGCTCCGTCGACCGGCATGGACATAAAAGCGTTGGCCCCCAGATCGGAGGTGATCTGGAGCGGCTCTATACCGGAGAACGTGGCCGACACCACCATGATCGGCGTCTTGTTGAAGCGCTCGTACGCGCGCGAGCGCAACAAGCGGCAAAAACGCCAACCATCGATACCCGGCATATACACATCTGTGACAAATAAGACTGGCCGAACATCCTGACCCAGAGCAGCCAATGCCGATTCAGCGCTCGAAAAGGCCAGCGGCGCCAAACCAGCCTTATGCAGCAATCCGGATAACATGGCCAATTGGGTCAGGTCGTCGTTGACCACAACAACCCGGGGTAGTGAAACTAGATTGGGTTCTGAAGGCGTCATGGAAAACTCCTATTCAAGCAAAAAACACGCGGTTACCGCCTGCCTGTTTCGCGCGATACATAGCCGCATCAGCACAATCCAGAAGCTCATCTACTCCGTTGTCCGCACTCGATAGAGCCACGCCAATACTTACCGTTACCGACACCTCGCCTGCGCCAGTCAGTATCCGGCAAGCAGCAATTGCGCATACCAATCTTTCAAAGATCTGCCCGCAGTTATCTTCACCGGTTTCTGGCGCAATCACCAGAAACTCATCACCACCCAGGCGTCCGAAAGTATCATACTTCCGCAACTGGCTGCCCAGGGTGGCAACGATCCCTTTCAATACTTCATCCCCGGCCTGGTGACCAAAGCGATCATTGATCTGCTTAAAATGGTCGATATCAAAAAAACCAACGCACAGCGTTCTGTTTGTATTCGCACCGGAATTCTGGTCGTGAGGGTCACCTCGCCGGGCTCGCGATAATTCTTTTGAAAGTTGATCCAGAATGGCGCGCCGGTTAAGAATACCCGTCAAAGGATCATGCGTTGCAAGGTGAGTCAGGGTTTGTTGGGTTTCGTACAGGCGAGTTTGCAGTTCAAGTGAACGCTGCCCAACTCGGATCCTGGCGAACAATTCTTCATGATCAAAAGGTTTTTTGATGTAGTCATTCGCGCCAGTTTCAAGGCCAGAAATGATATCGCCCTTTTCATCCTTGCTAGTCAGTAAAATGATATAAGGTGGCTGTTCAACAAAGCGAGCGCGCACTTGCCGGATCACCTCGAGTCCATCCATGCCTGGCATCATCCAATCCAGGATGATCAGGCGCGGTGAATCTGGCTGCTGTAGAACATCCCAGGCAGCTTGCCCATCTCTGGCCACAACTGGCTCATAGGCCCATTTCTTCAAGATGCCAGCCAGAATGGTACGGGTGGTCAGGTCATCTTCTGCGATCAGGACGCGCATAATATTTTCTGCTCAGTTTAAGCGATCAACCCGAGTTTGTGCAATTCATCCAACAGTTTCTGTTTATGGATGGGCTTGGTCAGGTAGGCATCGCACAGGCTTGAAAAAGCGTTTACCTTGTTCTGCATATCATCCAGAGCCGTGGTCATGATAATTTTCGCGCCATCGGTGGAAAATATGCCCCTTTCATCTTCCATTTCCCGAACCTGTTTGAGCGCTTGCAGCCCATCCAGACCCGGCATCATAATATCCAGGCAGATTAAATCGTATGGCTGGCCGGTTTCCAGCGCTGTGCGAACGGCTTCCACGGCTTCCTGCCCATCAACAGCCACGTGCGCCATCCCAAAACCTTTCAGCAATTCCTGCAAGAGCAAGCGGCTGGTGAAATCATCCTCAACAATCAAGGTCTTCATGGTCTAGATCTCCTCATTAATTGAATGCTTTCCTTATTATAGTAGCACTTTCCGTGTCTTTTGGCATCCTGGTCCGCGAAAAGCAGATGCGTTACGAATGGTGGCCTGTGTTTGTCGACAGCCCTTAAATCTCCTTCGCCAACACATCTCTCAAGCGCGCGAACTGGGCTTCCAATTCGCCCATGCGTTCTTGAACGGCCAGAAGGTCGCCGGATTTGCCCAGCTTTTCCAGTTCATAGGCGATCCCGCGCAGAGCCTCGCCGCCGATATTGGCGGCAGCGCCCTTAATCGTATGCGCCTGGCGCTCGGCGCCGGTAGCGTCGCCTGCCTCCAGGTAGCTTTTCAGCGCCTGAATTTGCAGCGGAATATCTTCCAGAAAACCTGCGATAACCAGGCCGACCAGCTCATCATCATCCATCAAGCGCTGCTTCAAGGCGGCTTTATCGAAAATGACAGGCGAGGAGGACGATTTGCTAAGCAAATCGAGACCGGGGACGGGGAAGGTCAAGGACGTTGAGCCGCCTCGGTCATCGGTCTTCCGTCTTCGGTCTTCCGTCCCCGTCGGCTTTCCGTCTTCGGTCCTCGGCCTTCCGTCTACCGTCACCGATCCTCGGTCATTTTCCGACAGCCAACGTTCCAGGGCATCAGCCAGCGCCTGCGGATTCACGGGTTTGGAAACATAGTCGTTCATCCCCGCCTGCAGGCAGCGCTCTCGGTCACTTTGCATCGCGTGGGCAGTCATCGCAATAATGGGAATATTGTGATTGAGCACGGCCGATTTCAGGTCACGGATATGCCGCGTGGCTTCCAAACCATCCATTTCGGGCATCTGCACATCCATCAACACCAGATCGTAGGGAATGCTCTCCAGGATCTTGAGCGCCTCCAATCCATTGGCGGCGGCTTCGGCTTTCAGGCCAAGGTTCTTCAGGATGCCCAGGGCCACCTGTTGGTTGGTGATGTTATCTTCCACCAGCAAAATGCGCGACCCGGCAGCCACATTCACCCGCCGACTTTCTCGTGCGGAGTGGCGCGTCACGATCGAGCGGGTTATGCTGCCCGCACTTGAGTCTTCAAGCGGCGCGGCCTGATCGGCAAGCGCAATAGATAAAACACTGAACAGATCGGCATGACGCAAGGGTTTGTTCAGATAGCCGACGAAACCAATCTGCGCAAACCTGCGGGCATCGCCGCGCTCGCCCAGGGAAGACAACAAAACCAAATGCGTCCCGGTCAACCGTTCGTCACTTTTGATGGCCTGCCCAAGCATCGCGCCATCCATATCGGGCATCTGCATATCCAAAACCGCAACCTGGAAGGGGTCGCCGCTCTCACACGCGGCAATCAGCGCTTGCAACGCGCTGGCGCCGTCACTCACCTCCGCCGGGCGCATGCCCCAGGATACCAGTCTCAGGTTCAGCATTTCGCGGCTGGTGGCGTTATCGTCCACTACCAGGACGCGCACACCCTTAAGGTTGTCGATTTCCCGAAGGCTAGCAAATCGGGCCGGTGCTTCGCTGCGCGCGCGCGCCGGTTGTAGCCCCAGGCGAACGGTAAACCAAAATTCAGACCCTCGGCCTGGCTCGCTATTCACCCCAATCTGACCGCCCATTAATTCGGCCAGCTGCTTCGAGATGGCCAATCCCAGGCCTGTGCCGCCGAACTGGCGGGTGGTCGAAGCGTCCACCTGGCTGAACTTGTTAAACAGCAACCCAAGTTTCTCGGGTGGAATGCCCAGGCCAGTGTCGCGAATCGAGAACCGCAGCTCAACCTGATTGTTGATTGTAGGAGGACCGGAGACGGGAGACGGGAGACCAGGGAATTGCAAATCAGCGCCCGGCAAGGGTAAATCGCTTATGGTAACCCGCACGGATATTTCACCCCGGGAGGTGAATTTGATCGCGTTACCGACCAGGTTGGTCAATA
>CAZHWV010000027.1:0-36264 GCA_964536185.1 uncultured Anaerolinea sp.
AGGAGAGTGCAATTTGGATGACTTTTATCGCATCCTTTTTGCAGTGGAGTCATTACTACTATTCCAAAATACTGATCAAGCCAATGGCCCATTCTAGCTCAAACAAAAATTACACTCTGAAGTTCAGACATCTGCTCTGGTCTTTGGTGGTGATTTTATTTTGGGCCATCGTTGCCGTTGCATGCTCTAGCCCGGTAACGACGGTAACAACCTCCAGCTCAGGATCACTAACGGCAGTAGCAACCAGCCCGACACCCACCACATCCGGCCAATCCGAGCCGACACCGCGCCCACCAACGCCGTCCCCAGTTCCCACCAGCGCAGAAATAACTGAACCAAGCGCAGTCTCAAGCCCGGAAGCTGTCGTTGAAATGCCCACTGCCGAGCCAACGCTAGAACCAACGCCTTCGCCAAAGCTGATTTTCGATGCGTTTGTCGAACGAGTCAAAAACGACAAACCAGATCAGATTGTCGGGGTTTACGTAGAAGGTGTGCTGGCCTTACGCGTTGTCCAACCGCCAACCAACGCAAGCGGCCAACCAATCAATCCCGTCTATGTGGCGGTGAAAGACAAGGTTGTTACCCAATTCCTATATGCTTACATCTATGCGAATGGGAATATTGGCTTGTTGGCGCACAACTTCCTGGCTGGGCGTTTTTTTTTCAACCTAAAAGAAGGCGATCTGGTAGTTATCGTCTATGGGGATGGTCACCTGGAAGATTATACGATTAATGAAATTAAACAATATCAGGCGCTTTCACCGCGCAGCCCAACCAGTGATTTCTTGGATCTGGCAACTGGTGAAACCGTTTCATCTACAAACTTGTTTTACAGGGTCTATGGCGGCGACAAACGGGTCACATTTCAGACCTGCATCAACCGGGACAACGATTCCGAATGGGGTCGTCTCTTCCCTATTGCATTCCCAGGTAATTAGTTGTAGCCTGAGATAGAGACACACTAGAAAAGGAGGCTCCATGTTATTCCGAAATTTCATTCGGACAATACAGAATGGCTGGCGCTGGGTACTGATGTTCGCCCTGTTAGGGCTGACCAGCTCACTGCTGATTTCACTGACAACAGTACCCCTGTACCGTTCCAGCGCGTCATTTCTGATCTATCCAAACACTAGCCTGGTGAGCAGTCGGGACGTGATGACTAGCCTCGATACCCTGGGCACAGAATCGGTGAGTAAGACCTACCTCGAGATTTTCAACAGCAAACGCGTCTTCAAAGACACGGTCGACAAATTGGGGATCGATCAGGCCATCTTGAGCACTTATCACGTCTCAGCCACCGTCACCACTGGTTCAAACATTGAACTCTCGGTTTCCGGACCAGACCCGCAGTTCGCTACTTTCCTGGCAAATAATATTGGTCAAAACGGCATTAATTATATTAAAAGCATTTACCAGGTCTTTGATATTGCCTTCCTTGACCAGGCCAGCGAACCAACCATACCCTATTCACCACAGACCATGCGCGACAGCCTGTTGAGCATCCTGGCTGGTCTGGTCGTCGGTATGCTGATTGTAGTGATGCGCGACAATCTACGCGCCCCGCTCGAAGCCTTGCGCCTGCGAGCAGTAACCGACAAGCTTTCTGGAGCATTTATCCAGCGCCACTTCAAACACTTGCTCGAACAGGAAATTGTGCGCAATCCGACTGGCACACTCTCCATGGGAGTCATCCAATTGGAAGGTCTGGACGAAATCTACGAAGCATTGCCCAAAAACGTACTGGCCAACTTGCTGCCCAAGATTACCACCATCCTGCGCAACCAACTGCGCGGTAACGACTTCATCGGCCTGCTCAATAAAAGCACCTTCTCGGTTATGATGCCAGCCACGCCCAGCACCGGAGCGGTCCGCACCCTCGAACGCATCAAACAGGCCTTGAGCGAAGAGATTATCATCGATGAGACCCGTGAGAAAATTGAACTTTCCCCCTGCATCGGCTGGACAAGCCGGATAAAAGACGAAACAGCCGTAACGCTGGAGGAAAATGCGCTGAAAGCGTTGGATTTAGCGCGAACATCGGCCAACCGAATTGCCGAGGTTTCAGAAGGGCGTCAGGGAGGCTAAAACCATGAAAACCATTTTGCGAATCACCATCCTGATCCTGGTTATCTCCAGCCTGATGTTGACAACACCAGCTCTGGCCCAGGATATGCCCTCCAGCAACGCTGGAGAAACGGACAACCTCGAATACCAGGTGAGCTTTGCCATGCTCGGCGAAAGCCAACCAATTTTCCTGCAAGGCCCCCTGAAACAAGCGTCTATCCCATTCAGCCTGCCGCCAGAATGGGTGACCCAACCAGGAGCAGTCCTGCATATCGAGGCAACAACCCTGATATCGAACTTCATGGTCGGGCAGGAGATACCCAATCTGGAGACAATCAATACCGGCAAGGTCTCGATCTGGTTAAACGGTATCCTGCTGGGGTCCGATTTCCTGCAAGGCAGCGGCCAGCACATACTCGAGTACGCCATTCCTGAAAATGCCTTACAAGCCCATTCAACTTCCGGCTTGAATGAACTACTCTTGGAATGGGATGCCACCAGCTCCTGCGACCAGAACATCGCAGCCAGCATCTCGATCGCCCCTACCTTTATTTGCCCCATGAGCAGGCTTCGCCTGCAGCCAGCCTGGAGATTTATCCCAGCCCGTTTTACCAGCACAATAACCCCTTGGCCCACCCGGTCACGTTGGTAATTCCCGATAGTGCAACACAAGCCGTCATGCAGGGCGCTATTCAGATCGCCACCAGCCTGGGCCGCACCAGCCAGGGCGAAATCCAATTCAACGTGGTCACGGAAAGCAAACTGGATAAGGCCAAGTACAGCGACAGTCACTTGATCCTTGTTGGCAGCCAGGAGGCTTTTAATACCATTACATCCCAAGCGCCTACGGCCCCTAATGTAGACGATGGCATTCTGCACATATTCAAATCCCCCTGGAATGAAAAACGGATGGTAATGGCGGTACTGGGAGCCAACGATCAAGCCGTACTCAAGGCTGCCTCGGCCCTGAGTAGCGGTCAAGTGCTCTCAGCCTCCAGCCCCGAGACAGCTTTCATCAATAGCCCCTTTTCACCCGGTCAACCTATCTTCAAGCAGGATCAGTCCTTTGCGGACCTGGGCGCAGGTCCGCTGTATTTCCAATCCTTCGGCACAAGCAAACAGACACTATTCTTCAACATCCCGTCTGGAAAATCAATTGGAGCCGATGCTTATCTCGACCTGGTTTTCAATCATTCGCAGTTGATCGATTACCTGCGCTCGGGCATCCAGGTGCGCCTCAACAACGTCCCGGTCGGCAGCATCCGCCTGAGCGACGCCTCCTCGAATCTCAACCAGGTGCGGCTGATCATCCCAGCTTCAGCCATCCAAACCGGTGGCAACCACCTCGAACTTCAAGTGGATATCACTCCGCGCAGCGCATGCAGCGACTCGCGCCAGGGCAGCCTGTACGTCACCATCTTGCCCGACTCCTTCCTGCACCTGCCCCTGACAGATGCCCCGATCATCAATTCCATCACCGTTGGATTGGACACCTTCCCGGCTCCTTTTTCCAGCCAGGAATTGAACAGTACAACTTTCATCCTGCCATCTGACGACCCGGCAAGCTGGAGTACAGCTGTTCAATTAGCCTTCATTCTCGGAACACCGGCCAGCGGACTAACCTTCCCCGGCGTGATTTTCGCCACCGAAGGACAGAACCCTGCCTTCACTGGGAATGCCATCGTCATTGGCCAACCGGGGCGGGCACCTGCAATTGCTGCGCTGGCCAGCGCTTTCCCGATGCCATTCGATTCCAGCGGACAGTTGACAACCAAGGCCCAAGCACGCTTATCGTATAAACTAGATGCGACGCGCAGTACCGGGTATATCGAAATTGCGACAGTGCCCGAGCAACCTGAATCTGCTATTCTGCTGATCGCAGGGAACAATGACCAGGGCCTGAGTTGGGCCGGGAATGTGCTCAGCCAGCCACAGCTGCGCAAATCCATGCAAGGAGACAACTTTGCCGTGGCGCAATCTAACAGCAGCGTAAAATCGGAGAATATCCAGATCGCTGCTGCGGAGAATGGACAGGAGCCAGGCTTGCCCGGTACAAAACCCTCCCCGGGTGACCTCGCTGGCGGCGGACAAAATATCCCCGTCCGCCAGGACCTGTGGATCCTTCCCACGCTGATTACGGCCTTGTTAGGTCTGATCGGGCTGATTGCCTGGGAAGTTTTTTCCTGGCAAAAGACTCGCTAATTTCTCACAAAAATACAATGACCTCCGGTGTGCCGGAGGTCATTGTATTTTTAGAATGACTTTATTCTGGATGTGGTCGATGTTGTGGAACCAACCGTAAACAATTACAAGTCAGGGTAAAATCTAAATGACAAATTATTGAGTAAATGGAAAGTTCTCAAGAAACGTATGCATAGCCTCTAAGAAAAAACATTGGATGACCTGCCCACAGTTGCGACCTGCCTCGTTTTATGTGAAATTTCTGGCCTTCACGATTGTCGTGACGGTCTTCGGCCTGATGGTGATCTCGGCAGCTCTCATGGCCAGCGCCATCACCATCCCGCTCAAATCCCGGGTCTGCTGCGAAACCCCGGCCCGCTTTGGCGCAGATTTCGAACCGATGGGCTTCACCACCGCCGACGGGCTGACACTCTCCGGCTGGTACATTCCACCCAAGAACGGCGCTGTGATCATTCTCATCCATAGTTATCATAGCGACCGGCGCCAGCCTCTGCCCGTGGCAGAGATGCTTTACAAGCACGGCTACGGCCTGCTGATCTACGACCAACGCGCCAGCGGTGAAAGTGAGGGGAGCACACGTTCTCTCGGCACGCTGGACGTTCCCGACGTACAAGAAGCTGCCAGGTGGCTGGCCAAACGCCAGAAAGATCTTAAAATCGGCGCGTATGGATGTTCGATGGGTGCGGCGATTGCCATAGCAGGCGCAGTTGGCGTGCCAGCGATCCGCGCCCTGGCAGTCGATGCGCCCGCCCAACTCCTATGGAACGAAAAACTGCCCCCATTCAGCCTGCGCGACCCGTTCAGCCAGCCGATAATGGCGTTATACTATCAGTTCATGCTGCTGCGCGTCCAGGCGCTGCCAGCCACCAGCACCGGTGAGGCTGTGAAAAATTACGGGTCTCGCCCGATCTTATTCATTTCCACCGGTCAAAGCGCGGAATTATCCGCGATGAACACCTATTTTAAGGCTGCCCGTGGGCCCAAAGAATACTGGAACATCCCGGATGCCAACCACTGTGACGGGCCTAACTCGCACCCGGAAGAATATCAACAACATCTGGTGAATTTTTTCAATTCGGCCTTGCGCTGACCCCTGGACAGCAAAGCCTCATCCACTTGAAGTCTCGAACGTAATTCATTATTTTCACCCTGGAGCCCCTTATGCCCTTCGATTTTGACCGTATCATCGCTCGCCGCCAGACCAATTCCATCAAATGGACAGTTTACCCTGAAGATGTGCTGCCTATGTGGGTGGCCGATATGGATTTCAGTGCGCCGGAACCGATCATCAGCGCCTTGCATGCCGCGGTGGAACACGGCGTCTTCGGCTATGAAATGCCAGGCCAGGCGCTGCGCCAATCCGTGGCCACACGCATGAAGGCATTGTACGATTGGGATGTGGACGAGCAGAGCGTGTTACCCGTGACCGGATTGGTCAGCGGCTTCTATGCCGCGGCCTCGGCCTTATGCCAACCCGGGGATGGGTATCTCATCCAGACACCGGTCTACATGCCCTTTAACAGCATCCAGCAAAACCTGGGCGTCATCCGCCAGGAAGCCCAGTTAACCAGGGTGGCTGAGGGCCAGACGATCCGCTATGAAATTGATTGGGACGGCTTCGAGAAAGCCTTCAACTCAGGCGGCAGCAAGACAAAAATGTTCTTGCTGTGCAACCCGCATAACCCCAGCGGGCAGGTCTACACGCGCGAAGAACTCTTGAAAATGGCAGAATTCTGCCTGAAAAACGATACGGTCATGGTCTCGGACGAAATTCATAGCGAGCTGCTGCTGGCTGGCGCCAAGCATACCCCCATGGCGGCCCTTTCACCCGAAATTGCCGCACGCAGTATCACGCTGATCGCGCCCTCAAAAACCTTCAATATCGCCGGGCTCTTCTGTGGATTTGCCATTATTCCCAACCCCGAACTGCGCCAAAGCTACCAAACCGTCGTCGAGCGCATGACCTTGCACGTTGCCAGCCTTTCCCTGGTAGCAGCCCAGGCTGCATTCTCGGGCGAGTGCGACGCCTGGCTTAAAGAACTGAATGCCTATCTCACCCAAAACCGCGATTATTTGGTGGATTTTGTAAAGAAGAACTTGCCCGATATGCGGGTGACCATACCAGAAGCCACCTACCTGGCCTGGCTGGACTGCAGTGAACTGGTCAATAGCGGGAAAATTAACGGTAATCCATATCAATTCTTCTTAAAGGAAGCCAAAGTGGCGCTCAATGATGGCGCAGCTTTTGGCAACGGCGGCGAAAATTTCGTGCGCCTGAATTTCGGCTGCCCGCGTGAAATGCTTAAGGACGGCCTGGAACGAATCCAAAAGGCCCTGGCTTAATGAACCTGCAAGACATCCTTCAGCGCAACATGGATCTACAACCCTGGGTCGAAGGCGAAAGAATCCCATGGGATGACCCGGCTTTCAGTCAACGGATTCTAAAAGAACACCTGGCTCAGGAACACGACGCTGCCAGCCGCCCAAACATAAAAATCAAAAAACATGTGGATTGGATTCACCGGCATCTATTAAATGCTAAGCCCGGACAGATTCTTGACCTGGGCTGCGGCCCGGGTTTATACACTGCCCGGCTGGCAAAATTGGGGCACACCTGCGCCGGCATCGACGTTGCGCCAGCATCGATTAACTATGCCACAAAGAATGCCCCACCGGGCTGCCAGTACCAGCTTGCGGACGTCCGCAGCGTCGATTACGGCAGCGGTTATGACCTGGTGATCTTCATCTTCGGCGCCCTGAACCTCTTCCGCCCTGAGGCTGCACGCTTGATCCTGACAAAAGCCTGGCAAGCGCTGAAGCCCGGTGGGCTGCTGCTGTTGGAAGCCTCGAGCCTGGACGCTGTCGACCAGATCGGCAACCAGCCAGCCATGTGGTATTCGGCTGAAAATGGTTTGTTTGCGGACAGTCCGCATTTGTGTTTGATGGAAACTTTTTGGGATGAAGAACACAGCGTTGCCACCGAGCGATTTTTCATTATCGACACAGCCACTTGCCAGGTAACTCACCACGCTGCCAGCACGCAAGCTTATGACGACGAAGAACTCACAGCTCTGCTCCTAGAGACGGGCTATTCACAAGTCAGATTTCACCCCTCCTTGACCGGCAAAGATGAAGACGAAATTAGTGATTTCCAGGTTCTAACCGCCCAAAAACCTGGATAAAAAAACGGCGGATGGGTGTCACCCATCCGCCAGACTAAACTATTACCAGAAGAAAAAGCGGGAGAAACATGCTGCGTCACGATGAACGGCTGGGAAAGGCCCGTGAGCCTTATGCCAGGTTGTGTTCACCCGGTCTCTCTCCTGTTGTGCGTACCTTCCACTTTTTCGATATGCACCTCCTTGTGTTTAAACGGAAGCGATTACTACAATTAGAATAGCATGGATCTAGGCGGGATACATTAAAATAAACCTGCAAATTTGTAATGTCTGCATTTTATGGTCAATATGCTGCATAATTTTCCAAACAAGAAAATCTAAACCTACTCGTAAAGCCAGAATTAAAGTCTATTCAATTTATGTAAAAAACAGCGGGCTGGATGTAAAATGAATGAGAGTGTTCAATGTTCTTTCAGAAAGGGAGATACTATGCTGAAAAACACTTTGATCTGTATTTTGTTCGCCCTGGTCGTTTCCGGCTGTTCAAAATCCGCGGGCAGTATTGCTCCGACCGCCCTGCCGACCTCAGCCAGCCCCAACCCGCAAGCGTTCCCCAGCCTCCCCGCCATTGTAACACCCACCATCAGCGTCATCCCAACCCCCTTCACACCGTTCACTGTCAACCCGGCGGTGGATAACCTGAATATTCGCGTGAATCCTGGGATGTTATTTGAAGTCTTGATGATGGTCCAGCCGGCCGATGTTCTCACCGTTTTGGGATCAGCGCCTGGAGGCGAGTGGACCTACGTGCAGACTCCAACCGGCGCCGAAGGTTGGTCCCATACTGAACTGCTCCAAAGTAATGTCGACCTGGCCCAGGCGCCGGTTCGCGAACCAAAGAATGTGCTGGTGATCAAAGGACGCGTGGTTGATGCCAGTGGGATTCCCATTCAAGGGGTCGGGTTTGATGTCAGCCAGGGCGCGGCGGGCGAGGCTTCGACCAATTCCGTGGTGACCGATGCAAGCGGCTTTTTTTATTCGTTCCTACCCATTACAGCCAGCGGAGCATGGACGGTGAGTTACACTTCCATCGCCTGTAAAAGCAACGTCTGGAGCGATTCCACCTGCGCCAGCTACAAAACGGGGTACACCGGCAATGTTGACCCTCTTACTCAGACAGTCAACCTGCCGCAGAGCGGCGATCCTCTCTTTTTTACATGGAGATAGGTCAGTAAAATTAAACAAAGGCGGATGGGCATTAGCCCATCCGCCTAACTTACATATTTATTACGAACTAGGATGTATCCGGGAGAAAGCCCAAGAGTGAACCACTTTATCGTCGTGGTGGACGTCTGGCTTACTTCAAAGACCTGACCGCCAGGGTTACGTCACCCGCGCTTTCCCCTGTAGTGCTTAGGCTCCATATTTTCGATATTGAACCTCCTTCTGTTGGCAGAAGTGCCACTACAAACAGTGTACAACACCTTGCCTGTAGATACATTAAAATTACCCTACGTATTTGCAAGGTTAACCCTACGCATGGAACTACTGGTGGAACAACCGCTTCGCGTCACGGGGTTGTTTTGCAGGGTAGGGAACAAACCCCAAAGACAAAGAAAATGTTTTTTTTTGTGGTTATTTTGCGGAAAGATCATCCGCAAAATAACCACTTGCCGGGAAAACCAACGATTGTAATTCCTTTATGATGCCCCACAAAACCGAAGACCCGGTAAGCAGATAATTTGAAAGCGTGATTCAAATTGAATTACAAAGAAATATGCCATCGAAAACAACAAGAGGGATATAATTAAAGTTGTCCGACAACTTTCTCCCCACCAAAAATATGCGGGACGAAACAGCCAAAAAAGGAGTTTACCCCATGACCACAATCGATCTCACTATCCATGCAGAACGCCGCAAACGCGCCATCCAGCGTGCCCGCGAGCGAAATATCATCATTCCCACATACACGCAAATGAAAGACCCATCTAAAATCCAGGCGAGTGTCAAGGAAGAACTTGCCGGGATCGGGCTGTGGGATATCCATCCGCGCAATCTGTTCCGCATCAACTGGCACAATGAACCGAAAACCAGCGGCGGCGCCTACAGCGGGGTCAATCTACTAGAACTGCCGCCCTCCGTCACGGGCGTCCCGGCTCGCATAGTGGCCATCGTGGGTAAATGGTTTCCAACTGGCGCACATAAGGTCGGCGCGGCGTTTTCCTGCCTGGTGCCCCGCCTGGTGACCGGGCAGTTCGACCCAACCACCCAAAAAGCCGTCTGGCCTTCCACCGGCAACTATTGCCGGGGTGGTGCCTATGATTCTGCCCTGCTTGGCTGCGAGTCCATCGCCATTTTGCCAGAAGGCATGAGTCGCGAACGGTTTGAATGGTTGGCCAAAGTAGCTGGCGAAACGATCAAGACCCCCGGGTCTGAATCCAACGTTAAGGAAATTTTTGACAAGTGTAACGAGCTGCGCCATTCGGGCCAGGACCTGATGATCTTTGATCAATTCCAGGAGTTCCCCAACTACCTCTGGCATTACGAAGTAACCGGGCACGCCATGGAAGAAGCCTTCCAGCGCATCGCCCGACCTGGCGACCAATTCCGCGGGATCACTTCTGCCACCGGTTCAGCCGGCACAATCGCCAGCGGCGATTACATGAAACAGGTCTTCCCGGGCAGCAAGATCGCCGCCAGCGAAGCCTTACAGTGCCCAACCCTGCTCGAAAATGGGTTTGGCTCACACCGTATCGAAGGCATCGGCGATAAGCATGTTCCCTGGATCCACAACGTCAAAAATACTGACCTGGTGGTAGCCATTGACGATAATGGGGTGGTCAACACCGCCCGCCTGTTTAATGAACCCGGCGGGAAAAAATACCTAGCCAGCAAGGGTGTGCCCGAAGCCACCATCGCCCAGCTCAACCTGCTTGGTTTCTCGGGGATCTCCAACGTCCAGACAGCCATCAAGATGGCCAGGTACTACGAGATGGGTGAGCAGGATGTCATTTTCACCATCGCCACTGACTCGATGGATCTTTATCAGAGCCGCCTGCAAGAAATGCACGCGGAATCAGGCGAATACAGCGAACGCGACGCCGCCGCCGATTACTCCCGCTGGCTGATGGGTCTGACAACCGATAATATGCTTGAACTACGCTACCCGGATCGCCGCCGCGTGCATAACCTCAAATATTTTACCTGGGTGGAGCAGCAGGGCAAAACCTACGCCGATATTCAGGATATGTGGAACAAACCCGATTACTGGACTGGCGTTCAGCAGCAGGCCGCCGAGATCGATGAATTGATCGTGGAATTTAATAAAGAAGTTGGCCTGGCCCACTAGAAGGGTAAAGGCCAACGGCAAACAGGTAGACAAGCCGATCACCGGTTCTTGTCTACCTGTTTGTTCATCCGTCGACCCCGTTTGAGGCAATCATGTCCTTTTTCTCGACCACGTTCTACGCCCTTGGTTTTGGCCTGCTTGGCTACCTGGCTGGTTCGCTAACGCCTTCCATCTGGATCACGCGGCTGGTAAAAGGCGTGGACGTGCGCGAAGGCGGCTCAGGTCACGCCACCACAACCAATACCATCCGCCAGGCCGGTTTTGGCCCCGGAGCGCTGGTACTCATCCTGGATGTTGCCAAGGGCTTCCTGCCCACCTGGCTGGCTCTGCGCTACGCCCCAGCAGGCGCAGCGTGGATCATCGCCATGACAGCCGGGCTGGCGGTTGTCGGACACTGCTGGCCCCTTTTCGCGGGCTTTCGGGGTGGCATGGGGCTGGCCACCGTTGGCGGCGGGCTACTGGCGGTTCAGCCGCTCGGTTTTCTGATCGCGGTGGGCCTGCTGGTTGCATTGGTGCTGATCTTGCATCACGGCGCAAGGGGCAGTGTGGCTGCCGGCATTTTGATCGCGCCTGTTCTCTGGCTGTGCGGCCTGCGCGACCTGGTCATTTGGGTAAGCGTCTGTGATGGGCTGGTGATCTCCTTCCGTTTTCTGATCGATTGGAACCGGCAGTACCGTGAATTGTGGCTGGACAGGCAAAAATCATGATCGCAACCACAGCGCTTGTGCTTGTCTGTTTATTGCCCACGCCACGTGATTTGGAAATCGCCCGTGTTCTTGGTTGGTACCGGATTCCACTCCGCACAGCACCGAAGGTCGTTGCCGTAGACTACCTGGCCTTTTATCAACCGGGAAGTTTCGGCGCGCAAAGCGGGCAAATCCAATATGTGACGGCTGTGCAGGGACATGAACTGACCACACGTGCCGATCTTCTGCGCGATGAGCCGGACCATCCCCACGCAAACGAAGAATACTTTAAGATCCAACTGGGCCCGCTTGAACGGTTGAAAAACCCGATCAAAGCTGATAAATGGAAGCGGATCACTTTTTTCTACACCACCGGGGAATATCTTTTGCGCGCCCAATCTCTGAATGAACTGATCGTCAGTTCGGATGAGCGCCAGCTGCTCTGGCAATCCCTGCGCGAACGGGCTGAGCAAGATCAGCTTTATCAAACAGAAATGCCCGAAATTGATCTGCCCCCTGAAATTTTGAGCGCCTTACTTGGTATCAAGGCTGCTAAAGCGAAGTAGAAGCTGATACGGGGACACTCAAACAACTTCGCAACCCCGATTTGATTATCTGGTCAGATTAGAAAATCAAGGATTTCTCCTCGCGTGGAACCGGAAATCGTAGCGGTCCCGCGATAGAACGTTATGTAATTAAATACTTTTGAATATTAATCGCAGGCTGACAATCTCATACGGCTTGACAAACAGACTTACCTGGCTGCCAACAGGCGCCAACTCGCCCTGGGATTCTTCCAGCAGGTTGACCTTTTCAACGCGCTCCAGGGGGAAGGCGGTGATGATAGTCACTTCGCCGCGCCGGCGCTGGCTCTCATAGAAGCGGATGATACAGCCGTCGCCGTCTTCAGCGCGTTTGACGGTTTCAATGATGATATTTTGGGCATCACATCTGACAAAAAACACACTCGTTCCCTGCCCGGATGGGGAAGCGGCATTGTAGACGATGACCGGGTCATTCAACGCGTAGGCTTCCGCGGCGGTCTGGGCTTCCCATCCGCCAGCGTGCAGCAGCAGGCTGTAGGTAAAGCGCTGTTCGCCCTGGTCGGCTTCAGGGTCAGGGATAGTCGGCGCGCGCAGCAGGCTCAGGCGCAGCACATTCCCCTGGATATCGTGCCCGTATTTGCAATCATTCAGCAAGCTGACGCCGTAGCCACCCTCACTTAAATCAACCCATTTATGGGCGCAGGTCTCAAAACGCGCCCAATCCCAACTGGTATTGCGATGAGTAGGGCGCTGCACGTTGCCCCACTGAATTTCGTAGGTGGCCTGCGGGGCCAACACATCCACCGGGAAAGCCACCTTGAGCAAGATATGCCGCTCGCGCCAGTCGATTTTTGTGTCAAAATCCAGGCGCGCCGAACCGCGGGTAAGCGAAATGCGTTGGGTGTAGCTGCTGTTTAATATTTTGCGCTGAATTTCAAGAGTCCAGCGCAGCGGACCGCGCTCCACCAGTTTCAGCGAAGTAGCCGGTTCCGCCAGCCACATTTTATCATCGTAAAAAATATCGATATCCCAGGCATCCCAGAATTTTGGGCGATCTTCAAAGGCCTGGAACTGGTTGGCAATCCCCCCGGCGGGCAACACTTCACGATGGTTGACCTTGTCAAAGATACGTGTAATCTCCCCATCCGCAGAAAATTCCACGCGCAGCCGGTCATTCTCCAGGTTATTTGAATCCATGCCCGGCGAAAACTGGTCCGGAATGACGGACGACTGCCTGAGCAGCGTGAGGCTGTAGGGCAGCAATTCACCCGCATCGACAAGCACGCCCCCTTCGACAGGCTGGATCGCCAGGGCCTGACCATCGCGATCCAGGCCAGTCATGATGGCCATCGGGAACAGAACGAGGGCGGAGCGGGTAAAGGATGTGGGATTGACCAGCAGCCAGTCACTAGCCAGCTTGGCGGCGAGAGAGGCCAGGGACCTATCACGCGCCGCGTCCGTCATGAGCTGGATTTCGGCATATTGTTTGAGCGAGTCGACATACACCTGTTCGATGCTGCTGCCAGGGATGATGTCGTGAAACTGGTTGAGACACACCAGCTGCCAGGCGCGAGTGAAAGTCTCTGCTGGGTAGGTGTAGTCCGGGTCGAGCTGCTGCGCCAGGCAAGCCAGGAATTCGGCATCGTGCAGGGCAAACTCGGCCTTGCGGTTGGCGCGCTTGTTGCGGCTTTGAGTGGTATACGTGCCGCGGTGATATTCCAGGTAAAGCTCGCCGTTCCAGGTAGGCAGTTCCGCACCCGAGTTTTGCTCAAGGTCGCGGAAAAAGCTGCCAGCCGAGCGCTGGCGCGCTTGCGGCAGGCCGGGGAAGTGGGCCATTTCGCGCAGGTTTTCGAGCATTTGGCGGGTTGGACCGCCGCCGCCATCCCCATTGCCAAAAACCATGAAGACCTCATCCTGGACTTCCTTCTGCTGGAAACTTTTCCACGCGCCCAGGGCAGATTCGGGGGTGGCCGGGGCGTTGTAGGTGCTGGCATAGCTGCTATTTTCTGGCGCAGTACTAAAGTGGGTCAGCACACGCGTGCCATCCAGGCCCTGCCACCAGAAGCTGTCGTAGGGGATGCGGTTGTACTGGTTCCAGCCCAGCTTGATCGTAAAGAAATAGTCCATCCCGGCCTGTTTGATCAGCTGCGGTAGAGCCCAGGCATAGCCAAATACATCCGGCAGCCAGAGCACAGGCGATTCAGCCTGCGCACCAAAGTGCTGGCGAAAATAGCTGCGCCCGAGCAGAAACTGGCGGGCGAGTGATTCTGCACCGCTCAGGTTGCAGTCTGCTTCGACCCACATCCCGCCGATCGGCTCCCAGCGCCCTTCGGCAATGCGCACCTTGATGGCTTCAAAGACCTGTGGGTAGTCTTCACGGATATATTCGTACAACTGCGGCTGACTCTGCGTGAAATGATATTCGGGGAATTGTTCCATCAACCGCAGCACGGTGTGAAAGGTGCGCGCGGTCTTTTTACGAGTCTGGTCGAGCGTCCACAGCCAGGCCACATCGATATGCGCATGACCGCTGGCGGTCATGCTGACGTTCAGCGGCGCACCCGCGCGAGCTATACCAACCAAGAGAGCGGCATGCGCTGCTGGCGCGCTCGCATAAAACTCATCCCCAAATGGCTCGCGTGTATCGAGAATTTTGAAGGCAGCATCCAGGGCATTAAGCAGGCCGGTACGGACGGGGTCATTGGCATCCAGGATTTTGGCCGTCTCCAGGGCAATACGCACGCTGATGATGAAGTCGCGCGTAATCTGGTCGATCTGCACCACAGCACAGGGCGACATGACCAACCGGGTCAGATGTCCCGTGTTCCAGTTGTCGCCCAGGCCGGTCCAGCCCTGCAAAACAAGTTCGTGCGCGCGTCCATCCTGCCAGACTGGGTGTAATAGAATCTCCTGGTGGTGGCGATCCGCGGTGGCGAAGGCCTGTCCATCTATGAAGGCCAATGCTTCGGGGTGGCTGAAGCTGGCTGCGTCACCCAGCGGCAAGAACAGCGCCACCGGTTGCTCCACATCCCATTCCATAGGAACTGCGAAGCGCGAACGCAGGACAAAATTTGTAAATGGCTTACCCCAGTAGCTATCAGGCTCAATTTTCGACCAATCACCAGCCAGGCTCTGCGGCGCGGAACCTGGCTGACCAGTTTCTGCTTCGCGATACTCGAAGGCGGGGAGCACGGCACGGCGGCGATAGACCAGCCCTTCAATCAGGGCAAGTCGCTGGCTAATTTTTTCAATGGTCCAGCGGATGGTATGGGACATTTTTCCTCTTTCGCTATGCAGGATCGTGGTCCGGGATGTCTCGGTCAACATTGCGGATAGCCGGAGTCATAAAAGCCACCAGGCTGATAACCAGGGTCACCAGCCCCAGGCAGCTGATCAACAGCCCCACCCCCCGGCTGGCGCCCACACCGATGATCGGTCCCAAAATGGGGGCAAGTGCCCCACCGGGAGCCATGGCAGGTCTGAAGACGTAATCAGCGAGTGGTGCTGCCAGCAGTGGCGCGACGAGTTGTGACGACCAGGCGATCGTGCGGCGCATGGCAAAAACGCGTCCCTGCACATCCGGCGCCACCTTGGCCTGCCAGATGGCCTGGCTGCTGGCGTTCATCAGCGGCAAAGTGAACATAAAACCAAACCCGCACACCGCCAGCAACGGGATGGATGCACGCAGCCCGACAGCCGTCAAGAACAGCGCGCCAAGGGCGCTAGCCACCAGCAATGTAATAATTTTGTTCCGCCCCCCGCCCCATGCACTCATTAGCAGGGTGCCGGCCAGCATGCCCACGCCCATCACCGTGCTCAAGTAGCCAAGCACATCGGCTTTCCAGTTATCCAGGATCAGCGGCATAAACAATGGGTTCATCACGCCGGCCACAAAGTTGGTTGCCATGAAAAATATTAACAGCGAGAATAGACCTTTGCGTGCCACAATATAATTCCAACCAAATTTCATCTCCTGCCAGACGGAGCCTTTGGCTTGCTGACCGGTCTCTGTGTGCTGCGGCTTGGGAATGCGCACGAAAAGCAACATCAGGGTGACTGCGGCGAGATAGGTTGCGGCATCAATCAGCGCCATGTTGCCCAACCGGATGGCCACATACAGCGCCCCAGCGATGGCCGGGCCGGCTATCTGCGGCAAGGCTTCACCCAATTGCGCAAAACCATTAGCGCGCCCATAGTGCTGTTTTGGCACCAGCACCGTGATAGAGGATGTGTAGGCCGGCCACATCAGAGTGCTGAAAGCTGCCATGCACAGATTAAGTGGGATCACCATCCAGGGCTGGAGCTGGTTGGTATTGAATAAGATCGCCGCTGTGAGCACTGCCAATCCCGCGCCAAAGTCGCTGATGATCATTACTGTGCGCCGGTTCCAGCGGTCTGCCAGTACCCCGGCCAGGGGTGATAAGAACACGTAAGGCGCCTGCGCGGCAATCTGGGTCACTGCCAGCAGCGAGACTGAGCGAGTCAGATCATAGACCCATACGCCCAGCGCAAAGCCGGTCAGTTGTGAGCCGATCAGCGAGATCAACTGCCCAAGCCAGATGATCACGAAAGCTCGCATCCCGCCGGGGGAGGTCTGTGTCGCAGCATTGTTTTCGGTTTCAGAAAGGAGTAATGGTTCACTCATCTTTTTTTAACTCGTCATCAATTTGACATAGATCTCTTCCAGCGCCGATTCGCGCATGGACAGGTCCACCAGCGTCCAACCTTTGGCTGAAATGGTTTCCAGCATCCCGGCGATGGCGTCCACTTCGTCAGCGCGAAAGACGTAGTGACCATTGACAACCTCATACTCCAGTTTTTGTTCCGTGTGAAAGATAACCTGGTACTCGCGTTTACCCAACCGAGACCGGATGGCATCCATCGTGTCGAAAATCAACATTTTGCCATTTTTGATAATTCCCACCCGATCGCAAATGGTTTCCACATGAAAGAGATTATGCGCGCTGAGCAGGATCGTTTTCCCTTCGCGTTTGAGCGTCCTGAGATAGTTGATGATAAAAAATGAGGTCAGCGGATCCAACCCGGAGGTGGGTTCGTCAAGAATCAACAGGCTGGGATCATGGAGCAGTACCCGCGCAATGGCAGTCTTGCGTTTCATCCCTTTCGAGAACTCCCCGGTGAGTTTGTTTCTCTCGGGCAGGTCCAGCGAAGTGAGCAGCTTGTCAATTCGCTCCAAAGCCTTTTTCCGCGGCATCCGGTAGAGTTCGGAGAAAAATAACAGGTACTGTTGGGCAGTCATGGCTTCATACAGAGGGCTTTCTTCTGATAGATAACCAATTTGCTGTTTGACCTTGATACCCTCTTTGTGAATGTCCCGCCCCATCACACGCACCTCCCCCGAGGTCGGCTCGACCAGCCCTGCAATCATTTTCATGGTAGTGCTTTTCCCCGCGCCATTATGACCAATGATGCCTACAATCTCGCCAGCCTTGATTTGCAAGTTTAAACTCTCAACGACTGTAGTATCATCGTAACGTTTGGAAACATTCGTTAGTTGAATCATGCTGTAATTTTATCCTAAAGCGCAACAACGAGAGCAGGTACTTCCATGCATCAGATCCTTGTTATCGCCTGGCGTGAGATGACCCGTTTACGAAAACGTTTTGGCGGCGGCGCTAGCCCAATTGCCGTTGTTTTGCTGCTGGCTGCGCTCGGCCTGTCGGCTTATGCTCTGCGCGGTTCGGTTTCGCTTGGCAATGGCCTGTACCGGGTGGGGGTTTCCGGCAATGCTTCACCCATTCACGATAGCCGTTTTTCCGTTGTCGCCATTGACCATGCCAAAGGGAAAACGCTGCTTGAACAGCATTTCATTGATATTTTGATTGATGGCACACAGGTGAAATACCGGGATGACGACCGCTCGCTTTTTGCAGTCAAAACGCTCAAACAATATCTGGAGGCTCAGGAACTGGCCCGGATTGGCAGCTCCTACCCTTATGAATCGGCTTTTCCTTTGCGGGTCGGGATCAATTATCTCAATCCAGCCCTTGCCGCGGGGCAAAATCCTCAGGGTACAACGCCAGTAACAAAACCAGAGGAGCTCATCATCCCCTCCCTGACGCCCCCACCAGCACCGTTTACCCAGGTGCTGGTCGCCCTGATCTATATCATGCCGATCACCTTCATCAGTATCTTTTTCACCAGTAGCTTCATGGATGAAAAGGTCAACCGCCGCCTGAGCATCCTGCTCTCCGCGCCGATCACGCCGTTCCAGATTATTCTCGGCAAGATGCTGCCTTACGCCGTCTTCGCATTCGGCACCACAGTACTGATTGCCAGCCTCACACACGCGAATGTGCCACTCGCCCTGGCCATTTTTGCGCCTACCACCTTGTTCATCTTTGCCATCTACCTGTTGGTACCCTTGTTTTATCGCACCTTCAAGGATACGACCTTCATTGCAATGCTCGTGACTACCCTGACCACCGCCTACCTGGTCTTCCCAGCCATGTTTACCAATACCAACGACCTGGCCTATATCTCCCCGCTGACGCTGGCGGTGAAAATGTACCGCAACGAACCATTTGGCTGGCGGGAATATTTGTTCCCATCTCTGCCGATGGCAGCAATTTTTGGGTTCGCGATATTTGCCGGAACCAGGCTGCTTAACGAGGAATTCTTGATGGGATACAAGCCCATCACACGGAAAATGACCGACGCCATCTACTTGATGATGGCATACATTCAGCCGTACCTGTCCGTGCCGCTCTGGAGTCTTTTGGTGATTCCGGGTGTATACATGACCCAGGTGATTTTCCTGGCCTTTGCAACCAACTTGCCGCTTCGCCTAATGCTCGCTGCGGTGCTGGGTGCATCCGCTCTGATCGAAGAGGTGGTCAAATCGATCGGGATTGTGGTCCTGGCAGAACATGGCAAGGTGAAATCTACCCGCGAATTGCTCTTGCTGGCTTTTCTCTCGGCAGTCGGATTTTTGGTCGGGGAAAAGCTCTTGCTCCTGGTCTCAATCAGCATTGTGTCGCAGGCTCCGGTGTCCAGCGCCCTGTTCGGAGCTGGCGTATTCCTCTTCATCCCGCTTATTGCGCATTTCACCTTTACCGCCATTGTCACTTTATTGACAACGAAAGTGCGATTACCGTATACACTGGCGCTGGCGGCCGGGACGCTGGTACATTTTTTCTATAACTGGTACGTGATGCGCGGAGGGCTGCGATGACGCCCTTCCTGGCTGTTGTCAAAAAGGAGCTTGGGTCCGTAATTCGTGACCGTACAATCCTGATCGCCGTCCTGATCCAGTTATTCATCGCATCTTTTTCGTCCGGGCTGCTGTTGGGGATGCTGTCATTGTACGATGCGGACACAATCCTACAATCCAGCGGTGCAGGAATAAAAATCGGGCTGGTCGGGCCATCTGGCAACCCCTTGGAAGCGTTTATGCTGGAACACGGGTTACAGGTGATCCCGTATGGAAGCCTGGAAGAGGCGAAAACCGCGTTTTACCAGAACAAGCTGAACGCCATTATTCTCATTCCTGCAGGCATAAGCAACACAGCAGAAATCAAACTTTACCTGCCAGACTCGGATGCGGTCAGCTCGCTGATCCGCATGGTTATTCAAGAATCGCTCAAACAATATGAGAATTATTTGCGCGCCCAAAACGGAATCGAGGTGAAATACACGGATCTCAAAGGCAAACCGTCCACCTCTTTTGAATTTGTCTACTCCGTGCTCCTACCGATGCTGATGTTCTTCCCGGCCTTTGTGGCGGGCAGCATGTCGATCGACTCGCTCACCGAAGAAGTAGAGAACAATACTCTGCATACGCTTTTGTCCGCACCGTTGACGATTAATGGAATGATCACAGCGAAAATCGTTGCGGCAGTGATCCTTTCCACCTTGCAATGCGTTGCCTGGTTGAGCCTGATGTTATTAAATGGGATCGCCATCCAACACATAACCTGGATACTCCTGCTGGCGGTGATTGTGGCTGGGATCACATCCACTTCTGCAATGCTCGCTGCAGTCCTGCTAAAAGATCGTGAACGTTCTCAGTTTATTTACTCGCTCATGCTGCTGGCTGCGGCGGCCATCAGCACCTTGCTGGATATTTCTCCCATCAAGACCATCGCGCGCCTGGCAATTGGGGATTATTACACCAGCGGTTGGAATGTGGTCGTGTTTGCCGTTTTCCTGGCCGGGTTGTATCTGCTGTTATTGAAAACATCCCGCCGGATAATCGTCTAGCAAACCTGTTTCGAAGCAAATTAAAATCGGTTGCGATAGCCTGCCTGAAGGACACTTCACCGAGAGCGTTAGGAGCATACGCAAACCGGTGGAAAAAAGCATAAGGAGATGCATTTGTGAAACAGACCATAGCGCATATCGCATTAGTTGTCAGAGATTATGATGAAGCCATTGTTTTCTATACTGAGAAACTGCATTTTACGCTTATCGAAGATACATATCAGCCAGAACAAGATAAACGCTGGGTTGTGGTTTCTCCCCCTGGCTCAATTGGAACGACACTGCTTCTGGCTAAGGCATCCAAGCCAGAACAACAACCCTTTATTGGAAATCAAACAGGTGGCAGAGTTTTTCTATTTCTCAACACAGATGATTTCTGGAGAGATTACAACGAGATGGTTTCTAAAGGTATAAAATTTATTCGAATGCCAAAAGAAGAAACATATGGACTGGTAGCTGTTTTTGAAGACTTATATGGAAACTTGTGGGATTTACTACAGATTAATGCTAATGACCACACTTAAAACACAGTTGGCTAAAGCGTACCAAAATGGTTATGCCGTTGAGGCTTATAATGTCTTCCATCTCGCTTTTATGCAAAACCTAACTTCAGGAGAAAAACATGACACAGAAATCCAGATTTGCACTCTTTTTCGGCAACCGCGGGTTCTTCCCGGCTTCATTACAAGCCGAGGCGCGCGAGGAACTTCCCCGAGTGCTCAAAGCCGCAGGACACGAAGTTATCATGTTAGAAACGGAGGCTACCCGCTATTGAGCGGTTGAAACCCCTCAGGAAGGCCAGCTCTTCGCCAATTTCCTACGCCAAAATCAGGGCAACTATGATGGCGTCATCTTAAGCCTGCCAAATTTTGGCGATGAAAATGGAGCCGTGGCAGCTCTGAAAGAATCCGGGGTTCCAATCTTTGTCCAGGCCTACCCCGATGACTTTGACCGCATGGGGCCAGCTCTGCGGCGGGATGCTTTTTGCGGCAAGTTTTCAATCATGGATGTCTTCTATCAGCACAACCTGAAATTTACCGCTCTCAAACCGCATGTCGTCAGCCCGACCAGTGAGCGCTTTAAAGCCAATCTCGACCACTTCGACCGGGTTTGCCGCGTCGTCAAGGGTTTTCGCCACCTGGTGGTTGGGGCAATTGGCGCTCGCACCTCGGCTTTCAAGACTGTCCGTTATGATGAAGTAGCCTTGCAGCGCATGGGGGTTACAGTGGAGACTTTCGATCTTTCCACGGTGATCGCCCGGGTCAGGGCTCTTTCTGCAGATAGCAGCTCTTACAAAACCAAAATGGAAGCTTTGAGAGACTACACTACCTGGGATGGTGTCCCGGACGCCGCCCTCAACAATCTTACCCGCCTGGGTGTGGTTCTGGATGAGCTAATTGCCGAAAATCAAATGGACGCGATTGCCATCCGATGTTGGGTTGAGTTACAACAGCAGTTAGGGATTTCGCCCTGTGTCTTGATGGGATTGCTCAACAACACTGGCACCATTGCGGCCTGCGAGGTGGATGTCTATAATGCGGTAGCGATGGCGGCATTGTCTTTTGCTTCTGGCCGCCCCTCCACGGTGCTGGATTGGAATAATAACTATCAGGATGAAGATGACAAATGCATCTTATTCCATTGCGGGCCGGTTCCGCGCGAATTGATGACCGACAAAGGCCACGTTTCGGATCATCTCATTTTGGCGAATTCCGTTGGCCCCAATAACAGCTTCGGCTGCGTTGTCGGGCGGATCGCGCCAACCGATTTAACCTTCGGCAGCATGATGACAGACGCGGGAAAAGTCAAGATCTTCCTTGGCGATGGCCGTTTCACCGAAGACCCAATCCCGGGAAATTTCTTCGGCGCAGCCGGGGTGGCCGAGATTAACAAGTTACAGGATGTACTCCTGCATGTGGGCATGAACGGTTATCGCCATCATGTCGGTGTCACCCCTGGTAAGCATGTCGCCCCGTTGAAAGAGGCGTTGGAAAAATATCTCGGCTTTGATGTCACCATCCCGCAAGCAGAGTAGACCATGCTGAATCTCAAGCTCATCGCCCTGAATGCGTCAAAAGCCGGGGTAGCGCTACCAGCCTTTAATATTCCGTATCTGCCCATGCTCGAACCGGTGGTGCGGGCTGTGATTGACCAAAACAGCTTTGCCCTGATCGAAACGGCGCGCCTGGAATGGTTTAAGTTCGCCGCTGGGGGGCCGGAGGCGGTTGCCCGGGAGTTTTTCCGCTGGCAAAACCCGGAGCATGTGCGGCTGCATCTTGACCATGTTCCCGTAATCGACGAAGACGGCCAGCAGGTTGATTACCTGGCCATTCTTCAGCAGGCGATTAGCCTGGGCTATCATTCCGTAATGGTCGATGGTTCGCGTTTGCCGTTGGCTGAAAACATTGCCGCCACCTCTCAGGCGGCGGCAATGGCGCATCAGGCCGGGATTCCCTGCGAGGCGGAACTTGGCGCTGTCTTAGGTCATGAAGACGGGCCGCTACCCCCATACGATGAATTATTTGCTTCGGGGGCAGGTTTTACAAAAGTGGAGGAAGCGCGTCGTTTCGTGACAGAAACCGGCTGCGATTGGCTTTCGGTCTCGATTGGGAATATTCATGGCGCCATTTCTGAAGGCTTTAGAGACCAGAAGAAAATCGCCGCTCGCCTGGACCTGGAACACCTGGAGCGTTTATTCCAGGCCAACGCTGTTCCGCTGGTTTTGCACGGTGGTTCGGGCATTCCCCAAGAATACGTGCTGGCTTCCTTCAAAAGGGGGATCACGAAAATCAACATCGGCACCGAAATTCGCCAGGCCTATGAAACCAGTCTGCAATCCCTTGGAAAAATCTCTACTGCTCAGGATGCCGTTTATGAACGCACCAGTTGGCTGATTGGCGAGTATTTCGGCTTGAAAGACATTCAACCATACCTCATGCGCGGGATGCCATGAACCTGCTGGGAATTGATGTCGGGACGACCGGCTGCAAGGTGGCCCTATTCTCGCTCTTCGGTGAGAAACTGGCCTCTGCCTATTGTGAATATGACCCGCAGAGCCCCCAACCGGGCTGGGCGCAGCTTGACTCTGCAGCCATTTGGGAAGCCGTGAAAACTGCAATTCGTTCGGTTACGGCTGCCAGACCAGGAGCTGAGATAGAGGCCGTTTCGGTATCATCTCTGGGCGAAGCCCTGGTGCCTGTTTCGGTGGATCGACAAATTTTGGGGCCGTCTGTCTTGAATTTTGATCTTCGCGGCGAGGAGTTCCTGGCTGACCTGGCAACTCTTTTACCGAACGAAAGTCTGTATGCCATCAACGGTAACACTCTCGGCAATCATTTCGGCCTGACCAAACTCAAGTGGATTCGCGCTCATCAACCTGAGTTGTACGCCCGCACCTACAAGTTCTTGCACTGGAGTGGATTTATCGCCTTCATGCTGGGCGCCGACCCTGTGGCGGATTACTCGCTGGCCAATCGCACACTGTTGTTTGACATCCATACTGGCGATTGGTCAGAGACCCTGCTTGAAGCTGCCGGTCTCGACCGCGCGAAACTGCCGGCCACAGCTCCCTCAGGGAAGGTGATTGGAACAGTAGCTGCCCACATGGCAACTGAGTTAGGCCTTCCGCAGGGGGTGCAGATTGTCAGCGGCGCGCACGATCAATGCGCGAATGCCGTTGGTTGTGGCGTGGTAGATGCGGGCACGAGCGTCTATGGCATGGGCACTTACCATTGCATTACCCCGGTTTTTACCACCCCGCCCGACCCACAAGTGATGCTTGGGCGGGGCCTGAACACCGAACATCATGCTATCCCTGGCCGCTATGTGTGTTTTATCTATAACCAGGGTGGCGCATTGGTCAAATGGTATCGGGATACTTTTGCCACTCGCGAACACCACCAGGCCGAAGCCGAAGGGCGCTCGATTTACCCGGCGTTGTTCGCTGAAGTCCCATCCGAACCGAGCAGTGTGCTGGTCCTGCCACATTTTACGCCGACAGGGCCTCCCAGGTTTATCGCAGATTCAGCGGGCGTAATGGCCGGGCTGCGCTTGGGAACGCGACGCGGCGAGATACTCAAAGGCATTATCGAAGGGGTAGCTTATTATCTCAAAGAATCGGTTGATTCACTGCCCGCAACGGGGATCAAGATCGAGAATTATCGCTCCGTTGGCGGTGGCAGCCGCTCCGATGTCTGGGTGCAAACATGTGCCGATATTTTTGGGCAGCCATTTACCCGGCCAGTCATCACCGAAGCTGGCGCCCTGGGTGCGGCGATTATCGCCGGGGTTGGTAGCGGAGTTTTTGAGAGCTATGCCCAGGGTGTTGCGACCATGGTCAAGCTCGAGCGCACCTTTGAGCCGGATATACACAAACATGAACGGTATCAGGCTCGCTTTCAAAATTATCAACGATTGGGGCCACTCATGGCCGATTTTTTGCGAGAATCGGCAGCCAATGTGCGCCCTCAGGCATAAAGGAAAAAAACATGGCGAAACTGTTCGAACATGAGTGGAGCAAGGCTGAGTTATTGAGCCGGGTCGGCCAGATGGATCAATTGGCGGGCATTCGTTTGCTGGAAGCCGGAGATGGAAAAGCGCGCGGCTGCCGAGTATTGGATATATGGACCGGAACCGGCCTGCGCTTTCAGCTCAACGCCGAGCGCGCTTTGGATATTTCCAGTTGTGATTTCAAGGGTCTGCCGCTGGCCTGGCGTTCTCCTGCCGGAGATGTGCATCCTGCGTTTTATGAACCACAAGGCCTCGGCTGGCTGCGCTCATTTCCAGGAGGCTTGCTGACCACTTGCGGGCTGGATCAGTTTGGCTCGCCAGCTCAAGAGGGCAGCACAGAATTCGGGCTGCACGGGCGCATCAGCAACCAACCGGCATCCCAAGTAAATTATCGCACTTTCTGGGATAACAACGACTACAAGTTGGAGATCACTGGCGAGGTCCGGCAGGCAGCCCTCTTTTGCGAAAACCTGGTTTTGCGGCGGCGAATTAGCACTGCGCTGGGTTCCAATCACATCCGAATTGAAGATACTGTCACCAATGAAGGCTTTTCACCCGCTCCCCAGATGCTGCTATATCACTTCAATTTGGGCTTTCCGCTGGTCAGCGAAGACACCCGCCTCCGGCTTCAGTCTGAGGAAACTTTGCCCCGGGATGCGATTGCCCAAAGCGGACTGGCAGATTGGGATCGCTTCCAGTCCCCCACGCCAGGCTATCAGGAACAGGTTTTTATCCACCGGCCTGTGGCAACTGAAGATGGACTGACCACGATTGAATTGCACAATTCGCAGATGGGTATCGGTTTGCGTTGGATATATAAAACTGCTGAGCTGCCCTATTTGATGGAGTGGAAGATGATGGGAGCGGGTGCCTACGTGGTTGGCATCGAACCCGCCAACTGTAACGGACTGGGAGGCCGAGCAGCGACCCGCGAGATGGGTGTTTTACCGCTGCTCATGCCAGGCGAAAGCCGCGGCTATAACCTGGCGGTCGAAGTGCTTTTCGCAGGGTCAGGCAACTGAACACAGCTAACCGTTCCGGCTGTGAAATTTGAGACTGTGCTGCAACCTTATCCAACAGGAAACTGTTCAGCTCAATAGAACCGCCTAAAAACCTTAAAGAAAAGGATTTTGCAGAAGATGAACCAATTATTGAGTCTCATCGAACATAGTTTGAGTGTGGAGGGTGAAGTTGTCAGGGTTACCAACGAAACAATTTTGCGCGCAAATATTCGCAAACTGGCTGAAATTTCTGCTTTGGATGGGACAGAACGCGCTTTAATGGCCAGGTTTTTAATTCGCTCTGCAGCTCTGGCATTGGATATCATCCCAGCCTCCATCCACGAACTTTATCTCGCGCGCGGACGCGGAGCTGTCCAGGCCAGCTGGACAACCCCAGCTTTCAATCTGCGTGTCCTTGCGTTCGATTGCGCATGCGCTGCCTTTCGCTCTGCTCGTAAGGTAGATGCGGCGGCGATGATTTTTGAACTTGCCCGTGTTGAAATTGGCTGGACAGGCCAATCCCTGGCTGAATATGCCAGCAATATTCTGGCAGCCGCCATTGCTGAAGGCTATCGAGGTCCGCTCTTTTTGCAAGGCGACCATTTTCAAATTTCTGCCAGCTTTCCATTGGAGCAGGAAAAGGAAACGGTGATCGATTTGATAACCGAGGCCGTATCGACAGGCTACTTCAACATAGACGTGGATACCAGCACGCTGGTGGACCTATCGCAGCCAAGCGTGGCAAAACAGCAAACTGTCAACGCTACACTCTCGGCTCAATTGGCCGCGCATGCTCGCAAGGTCCAACCAAGTGGGGTGACAATTTCCCTTGGTGGTGAGATTGGTGAGGTTGGCGGGCACGTTTCTACTGTGGAAGAATTGCGCGCCTACATGACCCAATTTAACGAAATTTTTGCCGCGCTTGCACCTGCTCAACCAGGTTTGAGCAAAGTCAGTATCCACACAGGTACTGCGCACGGTGGAATCGTCCTTCCCGATGGCTCAATGGCAAAGGTTAACATTGACTTTGATGCCCTGAGCAATTTAAGCCGTGTAGCGCGAGACGAATATGGGCTGGGCGGCGCTGTTCAACATGGCGCATCTACGGTCTCTGCCGAAAACTTTAACCAATTTGTCTCTCACGCTGCGATTGAGGTACATCTTGCCACTGCGTTTATGACCACTTTTTATCGTCACATTCCGGTTGAATTGAAGGCTGAAATATTTGCCTGGCTGGATAAGCACTATGCAACTGATCGCGCGCCTGATATGACTGACGAACAATTCCATCACAACACTCAGCCGCATGCAATCGCCCCGTTCAAAGCTACGGCATGGAACCTGCCATTGGCGGTCAAAGAACAGCTCTCGCAGGCGTGGGAAGCGCAGTTTGACATGCTGTTTGACAGGCTGGGGTGTGCTAACACCCGCAAGTATGTGGAACAGTTTATTAATCCTCCCAAAGTAAGTCCACGGATTGCAGATTATCTCGCAGATAATAACGACAGGCGTGAGCAGGTCAGTGGATTGGCTGGCTAACCCACTTTTGGCTTTCAAGCCTTGCGGCGAAGGTGTCCGTGTTCAGTTTTTCGTTTAGCAGTTACCCTAATTGTTGAAATTATTACTCGCGCCAGACACAGTTGATCCAATGTGGAACCAAGGCTATAATTTAGTACACAATCACTCATCCCTGAAGGAGCGCTTATGAAACGCTCGGAAATCAATGCAGTAATTCAATCTGCAAAACCTTTTATCCGTGAGCAAGGTTTTTACCTGCCTCCCTTTGCTTATTGGAAGGTGCCGGATTGGTTGGAAAAGGGGGTTGAAGTGAGCGAAATTGTAGAAAGTTCGCTGGGCTGGGATATTACCGATTTTGGGCTGGGCGATTTTAAAAGGTTTGGTTTGCTTTTGTTTACACTGCGCAACGGCAACCCACAAAACCTTGTATCGGGTCAGGGCAAGCTCTATGCGGAAAAGATAATGGTGGTTGAAGATAGCCAGATGACTCCCTTGCATTTTCATTGGTCTAAAATGGAGGATATCATCAACCGGGGCGGCGGTAAGCTGAAGCTGAGATTATTTCCGGCAGCCGCGAATGATGACTTGTTGCGCACTGGCATGATAAATTTCAGCGTTGACGGCTGCCAACGCTCTACCAATGCAGGTGACGTGGTGACACTCGAGCCTGGTGAAAGCATAACTTTACAGCAGCGTTGTTACCACGAGTTTTGGGGTGATGGACGCGTCCTGGTCGGAGAGGTGTCATCGGTAAACGATGACGCTCACGATAACCGGTTTTTCCAGTCGGTTGGGCGTTTTCCAACTATTGAAGAGGATGAAACCCAATTGCATCTACTGGTTAATGATTATGCCAGGATTTATCACGCGAATAAAATATGAAACAAATTTCTGCCGTGGTTGCTGGACATATTTGTCTGGATATTTTCCCGGATTTGAGTACGTTCACTGCTCAAGGTTTCACGCAAGCTTTTCAACCCGGGCATTTGATTGAAGTTGGGAATGCAACCCTTTGTACTGGCGGACCAGTTTCAAATACGGGTCTGGCCCTGCTCAAATTGGGCATAGATACCCGTTTAGTCGGTAAAGTTGGCGATGATATTTTTGGTCAGGCTGTTCTCGATTTAATCAATTCTTACGCGCCTGATTTACCCCAGAGCATGGTTGTGGATAAAAACGTTGCCACGTCTTACTCCCTCATTATTAACCCGCGAGGGTCAGACCGTATCTTTTTGCACAACCCTGGGGCAAACCATACTTTCTGCGCTGCAGACGTGAGTTATGACCTGACTGCGCAAACCCGCCTTTTCCATTTCGGTTACCCACCGATCATGCGCCGAATGTATGATCAGGATGGGATTGAATTAATCAAAATGATGGGCTGTGTCAAAGCTTCTGGCGCTTCTACTTCACTGGATATGTGCTGCCCTGACCCGGCATCAGATGCGGGTAAAGCAGACTGGCGAAAAATTCTAAGCGGTGTTTTACCCTGGGTAGATATATTTCTCCCGAGCATAGAAGAGCTTCTTTGGATGCTCAGACGGAATACCTTTCAAGCGTTTACAGAGAGCGGCAATTTCCTGGACCAGGTTACGCCAACATTATTGAGTGACTTGAGTGATGAACTCCTTGAAATGGGAGTTCGCATTCTGGTGATCAAGCTTGGCGAGCGCGGAATGTATTTACGCAGTTCAAACAAAACAGAATTGGTGAAAATAGGACCAGCAGCTCCTAAAAACCTGGATGCCTGGGAAAACCAGGAATTATGGGCGCCCTGTTTCAAAGTAAATGTAGCCGGAACAACTGGTTCCGGTGATTCAACCATCGCTGGTTTCTTAGCAGGATTGCTGCGTGGGTTGGACCTCATTCAGGCTGTGACCATGGCAGTTGCCGTCGGCGCCTGTAACGTGGAAGCGGCGGACGCATTGAGTGGATTACGTACCTGGGAAGAAATTTCCGCGCGGGTATCCGCTGGTTGGCAGCGATTGCCCTTATCCATGCAAGACTCTGCCTGGAAATGGGATATCAAGGCTGAATTATGGCGGAAAAAATGAACGAAAGCTGGCATTGGCTCAGAACAGGATTTGAAATGACCCCTGTCCTTCAAACTCAATTGCTAACCAAACACTTCGGTGCGCTGACCGCCGTGGATGGCCTTTCTCTGGAAATTTTCGAGGGTGAGGTCTTTGGCCTGCTCGGTCCAAACGGCGCAGGAAAGACCACCTCAATCAGTATGATCTGCGGATTGATCAAACCAGATTCCGGTCAGGTCAGCATTCGTGGAAAATCAATTAATGACCTGGATGTCCGCACCCGCGTAGGTGTTTGTCCGCAAAACATCGTTTTGTGGGCTCAGTTGACCTGCCTGGAGCAAATGCAGTTCATGGGTGAGATGTACGGCTTGAAAAGGGCAACAGCGCGCCAGCGAAGTGACCAACTCCTCAAAGACCTTGATATTGAAGAAAAGCGCGATAAACAAGCCTGCACGCTTTCTGGAGGAATGCAGCGGCGCTTGAACCTGGCCATGGCCCTCGTTCACGACCCTGAAATTTTGGTTTTGGATGAGCCCGAAGCAGGACTCGATCCGCAGAGTCGCGTCCTGGTGCGTGAGTACATCAAGTCGCTGGCGCGGCGCAAGACCATCATTTTGACTACCCACAACATGGACGAGGCCGAACGCATGGCTGACCGCGTCGCCATTATCGATCACGGCAAACTGCTCACGTTGGATACGCCCGAGGCATTGAAACGAACGGTCGGGGATGGGGATGTCCTCGAAATAGAAATCACAGCAGGTGCAGTCGAAAGCGCTTTACCAGTCATCTCAAAAATAGCCCAGCAGGTTTCCATATCCAATCATTCGCTGGTCATCCGCGCCCGCGGCGTCGTCGAGCTTTTGCCCGCCATTCTCGATGCACTGCGTGAGCTGGATGTTCATCCCGGCGAAGTGCGTCTGCGCGCCAACACGCTCGAAGATGTTTTCATTTCCCTGACTGGCAGGAGACTCCGCGAATGAAAGCCATGACCATCTTGCGCAAGACCCTGCTTGAAATGTCCCGCGACAAGTGGATGTTGGGATTAACGCTCGCCTTCGCGCCGTTCTTTGTTTTATTGTATTGGTTGATTACCGCAGGCGGCTCGACGACTTACACTATTTTGACGATCAACAACGACAAGGGGATTCAACTTGCAGATGGAACAACCTTCAATGCGGGCCAGGAGGCTGTCTCCGCGATAAGCGAAATTACCTATTCCGACGGCCAGCCCATCCTGAAAACCGTTCCCGCCATCAGTCGCGCCGAAGCAGAACCCATTTTGCGGGATCGCGGCGCGGCCGCCTTCCTGCTCATTTCTGAAAATTTTTCGCAGACGATTCAAGCCTTAAGAAACGGGGACCGTTCAATGACAACCCAGGTTATTTTCGGAGGCGATGTCTCCAACCCTCTGTATATGGTCGGCGTCAACTTGAGTCTTACAGCCATTGATGGGTATGTAATGCATGCTACAGGACAACAGCCGCCGGTCGGGTACATCGAAGAACCGCTTGGCGCCTCGGCGGCTCGCACCGAGTTTGAAACCTACGTGCCAGGCACGCTCATTTTCGCTGTGATCTTGCTTATCTTTCTGGCATCCATGACCGTGGCGCGTGAGATTGAGACGGGAACCCTGCGCCGCCTGCTATTGACGCCGATGACCTCGCTTGATCTGTTGGGTGGAATCACTGCTGCGTTAGTGTTGGTTGGAACTGCCGCATTTGCCCTGGCTTTCATCGTTGCCTTAATGGTTGGCTTTCGCAGTCAGGGACCACTGTGGTTGGCGATTTTGGTCGGAGCAGTTACCTGCCTGTCGGTGATCGGACTTGGCATGATCGTCGCCAGTTTTACGCGCACGGTCTCGCAGGCCTTCATCGTCGCCAATTTTCCAATGGCGCTGATGATGTTCTTCTCCAGCGTCATCTATCCCATGCCAAAAGTCATTTTATTCGGCATAGGCGGACAAGCGATTGGGCTATACGATATTTTGCCGACCACCCATGCAGTGGCTGCGCTCAACAAAATCCTGACCCTCGGCGCAGGTTTTAGCCAGGTTACATTTGAACTCTCCGCGCTGACGATTCTTTCAGCGCTTTACTTTTTCAGCGGAGTATGGTTATTCAAGCGGATTCATTTGCAGGCATAGTTTTCGCAGCTCTCGCTGCCCACCGGCGTAAATCAGGAATACCTTTATATCCTGACAGAGGATTTGCCGGTCTCGATGACCTGAATAATCTAAGGCGAGACACTTAGTTTTTAAGTGAAGGACCCACTCCGGCCTCTTTCTGCCAGATATAGCGCATTTCCTGGCTGGTTTCCAGCAATTCATCGAGCGTTCCTTCGGCCTCGACACGGCCGTTCTTCATCACCAGGATATGGTCGGCCCGGCGCAAAACCGGACGGCGGTGTGAAACCACCAGGCAGGTGCTGCCTGTGTTTGAAAAAAGCCGTTCCCAGAGCTGGCCTTCTGTTTCGATATCCAGGGCGCTGGAAAGATCATCAAAGACGAGCAGTTCTGGCAAGCGCGCGAACATGCGCGCCGCAGCCGCCCGATGAGCCTGGCCGCCGGAGAGCCTGACACCCCGGCTTCCAACCATGGTCTCAAAACCGCATTCCAATTCTTCCAAATCGCGTTCCATGACTGCCTGATAGGTGGCACGGAGAACTTCCGGGGCGCTTTTTTCCAACCCAAGCAGGATATTGTCCCGCAGGGTGGCGCTGAACAAACGAGGAATCTGGGCGGTGTAGGCACAGCGCGGAGGAATGAAAAAATCACCGGGTGCGTGCACCAAGGTTTCGTTCCAATGAATCTGCCCGGCTTCGAGCGGCAGCAATCCGAGCAGGGCGCGCAGCAAAGTGGTTTTTCCTGACCCAATCCGCCCGGTGATCACGGTCAGCGAACCGCGCTTGAGATGCAGATTGGCGCCTTCGATGCCATTCGTGGTACCCGGGAAGTGATAGGTCAAATTATCAGCCTCCAGGTTTTCCAGATGATCGGATTCGGTCCAGACCGGATAAAACACTTCGGGCAGCGGGCCGGCCAGGTCCACCGGGCTGTGCTCCACCAGGGCTGCGAGCGGAGCACCTGCCATCAGGCGGTACATACGTTGAACGGAGACATCCAGCTGCTTGTAACGCGCCGATACCATGCCCGCAAAAGTGGTCAGGTCTCCCATGCTCTGCAGCAGATAGACGAAGAGGGAAAAATCGCCCAGCGTGAAGTTGCCGGTGCGCATCGATTGTCCGGCCAGGATCAGGATGACGCCGGTGCTCAGGGTGGATGTATTGCGATAGAGAGAATCCAACACCTCGTTGAACAGGCGTTCCTTCAGGGTCAATTTTCGTCGCTGGTCATTAAGTTCGTCGAAACGGTTGATGACGTGCTTTTCAGCAGTCGCGACCTTGATGGCCTGCACTGCCCCGAAAAATTCCCCGAGGAAACCGGTTACTTTGCCGGTAGCCTGGCGGCTGGCGCGGCGATACTGTTCGATGCGTTGCATGGCGGCATTGGCGATCAGGCCGACCAATACCAGCGGCGCCAGCGCCATCAACATGATTGGGATGCTGATGCGCGCCATCAAGATGATGGCGGTACAGATAATGCCGATTCCAACCAGGATGTCGTTGATCCAGATGACGAAGAGCGGGATTTCGGTGACATCATTGCGAAAGCGGCTGACCGCCTCGCCTGGCGAGTCGGGCAGGGGCGAGGCCCCGGGACGGCGCAGAATATACCGCAAAAGGTTTTTACGCAGCAAGGTAGCCATGTCCGCAAAGATAGGCACATCGGCATAGAAAAAGCCGTAACTGGCCAGGATACGCCCGAACCAGGATGCGACCAGGAAGGCGACGACGGCCCAGATGCCGAAGGTCAGTGGGGCAGAGCCGGTGAGCATATCGAAAAAAGCCTTGGTGATCAGCGCCGGGGCAATCTGCCAAATGAAGCGGAACAGCGCCACCGACAACAGGTCAATTCCCCAGAGCCATGGGCGGAATTTCAGCATTTCCCAGATGACGCGCCAGGCGGGCAGGGCGGGGACTTTTACGGAGGGTTCATCCGGAGTGGCAATATTCATGCAAGCACATCCTCCAGTCCGGTTTGCAGGAGCTGGTAAAAGCGTGAAGACGGGTCAGCGGCTAACTGCTGGCGGTTTCCGCGCTCGCTGACCTGGCCACCCTCCAGAATCATGATTTCATCGGCGCGCTGGACAGTGCCCAGGCGATGGGCAATGATAATGGCGGTTCGGTCGCGCAGCAGCCGGTCAATGGCGCGCTCCAGGCGCTGCTCGGTGGCGGGGTCCAGGCGCGAGGAGGCTTCATCCAAAATAACCAGGCCGGGGTTGCGCAGAAAGACGCGCGCAAAGGCGAGCAATTGCCCCTCGCCCGCTGAAAGGCTGCGCCCGCCACTATCCAGTTCGCTATCCAGGCCATCCGGCAGGGAATTCAGCCAGTCGCCCAGTTCGAGTTCCTCCAGTGTGGATAGGATGCGCGTATCGGGGATGGAACGATCGAAGAAGGTCAGATTATCGCGCACACTGGCGCGGAACAACTGCACATCCTGGGTGACGATGGCAACCTTGCGACGCAGGGCGGCAAGCTGCAGATCTTTCAAATCGGCATCATCCAGCAAGATGCGCCCTGCGCTGGGGTCGTACAGGCGGAAGATCAGCCGCGCCAGGGTCGTTTTTCCACTGCCTGTGCGCCCCAGCAGACCAAGCACGGAACCTGGTTTTAGTTGGAAAGACAAACCAGTCAGGACCGCATCCGTACCGTTGTAGGCGAAAGATGTATCGTCGAAGGTGAGTTTGAGCGGTTCGTCGGCGATATCGCTGATTTGCCCGCTCTGCAGGTCGGGCTGCACTCTGCTGAATTCTGTCAGGCGTTCAACGCAGGCGCCGATGTTCTGGAAGCTCTGGACCTCATGCGTCATAGCCCACAACGGCTCTTCCAGGAGGGTGATGTAGTGGATGAACAGGTATACCGTGCCGAGGCTGATGACACCTGCAGAAAAAAGCTGGTAACCGCTGACCATTGCCATGAGTGTGCCAATGGTCAAAGAAAACCCCATGGAATTCTCGATGATCCAGCGCTTGAAATGAGCCTTACGGTCGTGAATCAGGATGTTGCCCTGCAGGCGGAATAACTCGCGGAGTGAAAAATCCACCGCGCCGCTAGAACGGATATCTTCCGTTCCGTTCAATTGCTCCTCGATAAATCCATATAGATCCGCATCCGCCTGGCGACGAGCTTTCTGGTGCGGGATGGCAATGTCTTTGACCCGGTTGAGGACTGCGATGGAAACAAGCGTAAACAGTATGAATGCAAGGCCTACTCGCCAATCCTCACGAAAAAGCGCAACCAGGATGCCCACCAGCAGCAGGCTATTACCGAGCAAGGTAATGATAAATTGAGAGAAGAAGGTAGCCATTTCGGTTACATCGCCATCGATGCGTTCGATCAACTCTCCGGGAGTGTGGTCGTTATGAAAGCGCATATCGAGGTTCAGCGCATGCCGGGCCAGCTCGGCCCGCAGCGCGTTCGTGGCTGTCCAGGCAACGTTTTCACCCAGGTAGGTGACACTGACGGCCACGACTTGCTGCAGGATGGCAATGATGATGAATGTCAGCGCTGTTGCCGATAGGGTTTGAAGAGCCTGACCAGCCAGTGCCGAGTCGATAAATGCACGCATCACCTGCGGGTTGACCACCCGCAAGCTGATGCTGATGAGCAGGAGCGTGACCAGCAGGGCAAAACGGCCCCTTTGCGGGCGGATGTGTTGAGAGAGTAGATCCCAGTAGGCTTTAAAAGGTAGGCTCATTAGATTTTCGGGTTATCACTTATTTCGATCAATTGAATTAAAAAAGCCGCGCTATGGGAGCACAGCGCGGCTGATAAAACAGGCCAACAGGATAATCAGCGTTCAGCAGGCGCACTCCGAGAAGGGAAAAAAAACTGATCTCGTCGGTTGACAATGGTGTTCAGCATGGAATGCGCCTCCTTTCTCAGGATATAGTCTTACAGATAGAGTCTACATCAGTGAAATGAACGTGTCAAGGCCCCCTCCTGCGGAAAGAACTATGACCAATAACGATATTTGTGATCGTTTTACAGTAAAATGAAAGGTGGGTTGTATCATAGCAGGCGCGACGGAACTGATTTTTTCTGCCGGCCGGTTGGTTATGCCAGATTCAACTTCAAGGGGGTACTTAAGCAAGTACTTCGTAGAAACGCATCAAGTTAATAGTAAAGACAGAACAGGGCAGCGGAACCGAAATAGATACGAACCCGCTGAGCAGCAGTGTAGTGCGACCTGGCGCAAACCCTTTTAGGTTGGGCAATATCAACAGGTAGCCGTTAATTATCGGAAGATTTCAAACCAACGCCTGGGGGGGCAGACAAACAAACACTGAGAACATGATTGTTCTTCGGAAAATGAGGTCCTTATGCCAGCAAGAATCATAGACCAGGCGCATGAGCAAGCGGAATTGGAGAGACAACAGACCGAGTCTCTGTATTTTTCCATTTTTAACAATTCACCGGATGCCATTTGCCTGCTCGGACTGGATGGAAAACTTTTCCAAGCCAATGCTTGCGCTGCTGAACTTCTGGGCTATGCGCCCACAGCATTAATCAACCTGACGATCCACGATCTGACTGCCAACCTGGATTTAACGAATGATATATTCCAGCGGCTGCTGCGAGGGGAAACCATCTCACCTTATGAACAGGCGCTGAAAAAAAAGAATGGGGAATTATTGCCGGTAGAAATTCACCCCAGCCTGATCCGAGATCGCGATGGCGCTCCGCTCAACATCCTGAGTATCTTTCGTGACATCAGCGAGCGCAAACGGTTGGAAAACACCGCCCGTAAGAGCACGGAACTTTTCCGGGCAGGTTTTCAGGATAGCACGGCGGTGAAACTGCTTATCGATCAGGACACCGGCGAGATCATTGACGGAAACTTAGAGACTGTTTGAAAACTCTAATTGCGTGCCAGACGGCGTAGGCCTAGCCG